>NZ_VOZT01000018.1:0-66290 GCF_013419625.1 Acinetobacter sp. YH12070
CCGAACTAAAAATCTATAATCAGGAAATCAATAAAAGAAGAATTGGAATTGAGCATGTATTTGGCAGTTTGAAAACCTTCAAAATTCTTGCTGAGCGATATCGCAATCGAGGCAAAAGACTAGCATTGAGATTCAATCTAATTGCTGGAATTTATAACTTGGAGCTGAGTGAAAAATGACTTATGAAAGAAATCTATTGATGAAATTTAGAATTTCACATGATTAAAAATGATCAATTTAAAAATGGCACATAGTGATGAAAAAATTAACTTTGTTAGGTTCAATAACTTTGGCTTTGTCTGCGGCGGTTTCGCCAAGTGTATCTGCTGCACCAGTAAAACCCATTCAGTTTGCAAAAGGTGCTATTGGTACTACAGTTGCAGGATCATTTAAAGGCTACGATGACATTCAGTATAGTTTGAATGCTAAGGCTGGACAAACTTTAAGCTATAAGCTGACAAGCAATCATGATTTAGCCCAAATTAATATATATGCTCCTGGTGATAAACCAGGAAAAACAGAAGCTTTAGTGATTGGATCTACAACAGGAGTATCTGGAAAATTCAAGCTGCCAGAATCAGGCAATTATTTGATTCAGATCTACCAAATGCGGAATACGGCACGGAATAATAGAACGGTTAATTATAAATTGCATGTTGAAGCAGTTCGCTAAACTTACTTTATCTGGATCTGGATAACTTAGAAAGTAACCGAAGAAAAACCAACCAGATGAAATTATATAAGTGATAAAAAATGTTCAAAAAACCACCAAAAAGTGGTTTTTTGAGTTTTGTATTAATTGGAAAATTATAAGAAATTAAGAAAAATGATATTGATAAATATAATGAATTTAGAATGAAGACATTAAATTGATCGTTTTCTTAATTTAATAAATTGCTTAATATTTAATTTAGTATCTAAAAATATGATAACATGTGCACATTCTAAACAGTGGCTTAGATTGAGTCAGCCTTTAATTTTCAATTTATGCACATGAATATTTTTAATATTTATCGTATAGAGCGAAATTACAATCGCCAGCACTCATCTTTACAAGCCTGTTTCTTTCGCAAGTAGCGGATATCTCTTTGATCAATTTAGATCTGTCTTACAAATAAAACGGAATAGGGAAGGTATGTCTTCATTGAAACCGTCATGGTATTCCAATGTGAATCCAAATGTGTTTATTAGCACAGTTGTCATTATCGGCATTTTTATTGCCATTGTATTTTTAGCTCCCAATGCTTTTGATTTAATAACTAAACAACTGAATCAATGGGTTACAAACTCATTCAGTTGGTTCTATGTACTATCTGTAGCCATTTTTCTCTTAGTGCTTATTTATATTGCCTGTTCAAATATGGGTAAAATTAAACTTGGTTTAGACCATAGCCAGCCAAAATATAGTAATAGCTCCTGGTTCGCTATGCTATTTACTGCTGGTATGGGTATTGGCTTAATGTTCTTCGGTGTCGCGGAGCCAGTGATGCACTATGTATCACCTCCAACCGGTGAACCAGAAACTATCCAATCAGCTCAGCAAGCTATGCGTGTAACATTCTTCCATTGGGGACTTCATGCTTGGGCAATCTACACAATTGTTGGCTTGGCGTTAGCTTACTTTGCTTATAGACACAATCTACCTCTAAAAATTCGCTCTGCGTTATATCCTCTCATTGGAAAAAAAATCTATGGTCCAATTGGTGATGGTGTAGATACCTTTGCAACGATCGGTACTGTATTTGGTGTCGCAACGACTTTAGGTTTTGGTGTAACCCAAATTAACTCCGGCCTGAATTATCTATTCGGGATTGAATATTCAACGACGACGCAACTAATTCTAATCGTCATTGTTACAGCTATGGCCTCTTTGTCCGTATTTATGGGCTTAGACAAGGGTATTAAACGATTATCAGAGATCAATTTAGGCTTAGCATTAACCCTCTTATTATTTGTATTTTTTGCTAGTTCTACGATATTCATATTACAAGCGACTATACAAAATGCTGGCCAGTATTTTTCAAACTTATTCAACATGACCTTTAATTTATATGCCTATCAATCTGATGGTTGGATTGGTGGTTGGACAATTATGTACTGGGCATGGTGGATTTCATGGTCGCCATTCGTAGGTATGTTTATTGCGCGTGTGTCTGAAGGACGTACTATTCGTGAGTTTATTGTAGGTGTTTTACTTATTCCAACAGGCTTCACGTTGATCTGGATGGGAGTCATGGGGAATGCTGCACTCTATAGTATTTTAAACGAAGCGAACACCTCGCTGATTTCTGCAGTGCAACGAGATTCATCCGTTGCGTTATTTGAATATTTAGGGACCTTGCCATTCTCAGGCGTGATGAGTTTTGTGGCGACCATTCTGGTCATGTTGTTTTTTGTGACTTCGGCAGACTCTGGGGCTTTAGTTACAGACTATCTAACTGCAAAATCTGAAAACTCTCCAACTTGGCAGCGATTGTTTTGGACAACGTTAATGGCTGTTCTTGCGATTGTTTTGTTGTTTGCAGGAGGTTTAGGTGCTTTGCAATCTGCAACAATGTTGAGTGCATTACCATTCACTTTTGTAATGCTTTTAATTTGCTGGGGCTTAGTCAAGGCTCTACATTTAGATGCAACCAAGATGCAAGCATTACAGGATGCGCGTATTACACCTAGAGCAATTCATAATCCAAGAAGTTGGCAGCAACGTTTAGGATTGATTATGCATTATCCGCATACACGTGAAGAAGTTGAACAATATATTGATACAACGGTAAGCCAGGCATTTTCAAATCTACAGAAAGAGTTTAAGCGTCGTCATTTAGATGTGACGGTAAACACGATAGATGATGGCTTGCAGCTTCGTGTAAACCATCAAGATGAGATTAACTTTATCTACCAAGTAGTTGTCCAAGAAAAAAATACACCAAGCTTTATGATTGATTCAGGAGAAATTACGCAAGATTATCAAGCTGAAGTATTTTTGAGGGAAGGTGGTCAAAATTATGACATCATCGAATGGACGCAAGAAGATATCTTGCAAGATGTCATTGATCAATATGAGCGTCATCTGCATTTTTTAAATTTAGTTCGAACTAAGAGCCAATAGATAAAAAACCGCCCAAATGGGCGGTTTTTATTAACATATGAGAGTTTTATAAGTAAAAATAACATATTGTTTAATAAATAGAATAATGAGGAAATTTGATATTTTGATAAAATTGTACAAATTTTGAAATAATTTAATTAAAATAAATTTGTATACTCGTCATATCCTAACCAAGCCTTTTAGATGCAAAAGCATACAACTCTGAAAAGTTTATAACTTACTGTAAATACTAAGGAATACAGTTTGATGCTTAACATTCCAATCCAATCCAAACTCGGTGGATTCTACTTTTTCTATTATTCAATAGTGGGTACATTCATGCCGTATTGGAGTTTGTATTTAGAGGATCAAGGGTTTAATTATCAAGAAATAGGTGTTTTATCTTCGATTGCAATTGTGACACGTTTTTTTGCGCCATTTATTTGGGGGTGGATTGCAGATAAATCCGGAAAGCGCATGCTTTTAGTTCGAATCGCAACATGGATGGAAGCCTGTATTTGGTTTCTGATTTTTATAATTCCAAACAGTTTTCAGTCTGTTGCATTACTCATGTTGGTATTCAGTTTCTTTCAAAATGCCATTTTAGCTCAGTTTGAAGGGGTAACTTTATTTTGGTTGGCTGAGCGTCGTGCAGAACTTTATGGAAAAGTCAGAAAATGGGGATCAGTTGGTTTCATTGTTGGTGTATTTGGAATAGGGGCTTTGCTAGAAATAATACCTGTTTCAATGCTGCCTATCATGTTGTTATGCATTGCATTTCTCGCATTTATTTGGTCATTTACGATTAAAGAGCCCGCTACTGCACCATCTTCACAGAAAAAACTTGAACCACTTTGGCCTATCTTAAAACGACCAGTTGTAGCTAGTTTTTTTATCATTGAATTTTTTCTACTTTTTTCGCATGCGCCGTTTTATAGTTTTTATAGCAATTACCTTAAGCAGGCTGATTTTTCGACGAGCCAAATCGGTTTTTTATGGTCTGTAGGAGTCATTGCAGAAATCATTATGTTTGCCTATGCCAATGTCTTTTTTAATCGATATTCTTGGCGCAATTTAGTGCTCATTTGTCTGGGGCTAACAGGGATGCGATGGTTGATTGTAGGTTTATATCCGAAGGTGTTTATCACTCAATTTGCAGCGCAAACGATTCATGCCTTTAGTTTTGGATTATTCCACTTAATCGCGATGCGGATCATTTTTCAAAATTTTACTGCGAGTCAACAAGGGCGTGGTCAAGCGCTATACAGTACCATGTGGGGCTTAGGTGTTGCGAGTGGCAGTATTTTAGCAGGCCGATATTGGGACATGCTTTCGGGACCCGTTATTTTTATGATCGCAGGACTGGTGGTTATACCTGCCATGTTTTTGGTCGTGGGCTTGCCTAAAACGATCCAAAAGCAAGCTTAAAACAATTCAGTATTTTGATAAATCTCAATGAACTAAAATCACCTGATTACGGCCGAGCTCTTTGGCTTGATATAATGCCTGATCGGCTTGATTTATCATACTTTGCAAACTTGGAGCATTGGGCAAAGACTGATGAATCAGACCTATACTCACCGTAATATAAATCGTATTTTTTTTATCAATGAAAATAGGCGTAGTTTCAACGACTTTTCGGATACGCTCAGCAATACCTTGAGCTTCAGCTGCTGCAATGTTCGTGAGTAATACACTAAACTCTTCACCACCAATACGTGCAAATAAATCAGTTTCACGTAAATTCTTACGCACAACGCTCGAAAATTCTTGTAAAACTTGGTCACCGACATAATGCCCATATTGATCATTTAATTTTTTAAAATGATCAATATCCATCATGATAATGGAAAAGTTAAGCTGAATTTGGTTTTGTAGGTAAAGCTCACCTTGCTCGAAAAAATATCGACGATTCATCGCATGCGTTAAACTATCATGATTTGCAAGGTATAAAACCTCTTTATATAGTTCGTGCCGATTTCGGCTAATAATACAAAGAATCAACGGCGAGAGAATCAGCATGGCTAGGCCGATACGGACTGAAATTGCTGTCGATAAATAGGCTAATGAAGAATCGTGTAAGTAGAACGCATTTAAATTGTAATAGGTCGCTAAAATTACCACGGCATTAATTAGGGATAAGGTAAATAATCGATAGGTTAATGCTGCCCAAATTAGAGCCGCTAAAGGGTAGAGAATTGCCCCTGGACCTGTAGAAACGGCTGTTAAAAATACACAGAAGACAACTGCAATTGCCGGAAATATTTTATTGATCTGAAAGCTTTGATGACGTCGATCTTTGAAATAAAGTTTAAGATCGGCCAGTTTAGGAAAAGACAGAATAAGCGGTAATATAATCAGCGCATTTAATATTTCAGTAATCCACCACATACCAAAATCAATCGACAATCGATCGGTCGACATAAACGTGTTGGGGATATAAGGCACAGTGAAAATAGCAAAAAGAGCACCTGCAAGGCATCCACCACAGGCGATGATGACAATCATGGTCAGAAAGGTGAAACCTTTATTATAGTTTTGATAGTTCACCTGAAAATATCGCATAAAAAATAACGATACCATGCTGTTGGTTAAATTTGAAAAAGTGAGAAATAAAGTGAGTTGGAAATAATTGCCTGTCACTAAATCTGGGAGCATATAACCGGTAAATGCACCTAACCATCCTCCCAGATTACTCAGTTTAGGGAACCTTAAGAATATTGCTAACAATACTGCGTTCGCAGGCCAAAAAATCGCTAAATAGCTTAATGGGCGGGTGAAAATACCGATTAAGCAGCAGCAAAGAATAACTGCAGCGACTATGACAAAAGCCATGCTGTGGCGTGCATTAAGCGGAGCAAGACTATTCGAATGCAGTTTCATTAGCTTATGTAAGACTAGGTTAAATATGGGAGAATTCGTTTTTTTCGTATATTAAACGATAAAAAAGATTTTATATTATTTTATTGTAAATAGTGTGATTTGTTTGGCATTTAGCTGATTTGTAGTTTCGTTAACTGAGATTGATTTTTTGGATAAATAGGAAAAATGATTGTTATGAAAATGTGATAAACCGCGGATTTGTAAAAAAATGTGTTACTTTAAGAGCATGATTTATATGACTGATTAAATGTATGAAAATAGCATATCTTACAGTTTTACTCATGTTGAGTTCATCGTTGGTGATGGCGGCAGATAATAAGAATACAACTCAAAATTCAGAGGCTAAAAATCAAGTTGAAGCGGTGAATAGCTTTAGGGTGACAACACGTTCTGAATTGGTCGGCTTATGGGGTATGGAAATTCCGACCAATAAAAAGTGCGTTGAATATTATAATTTTAAGAGCAATAATGATGTTGTGATCAAAAGCGGTGAAGAGTGGTCATCTGGGGTATATGACTATCAACCTGCGCAAGATCCGAATGTGCAAATTCCAGCACTGATTTTACAAGTGAAATATGACAATAATCAGATGGATTGTTCGGGCAATATTCAAGATCAAACCGGCGAAATTTCACAGTACTTTGTAAAGTGGAAAAGTCCATCGGTTATTAATTTCTGTGCCAATGATCAGGCTCAGCAGTGTTTTGCGACATTGCGTCGAGTTTTGCCTTAAGCATGACTATAGATCTTTCTTATGAAAATAAAAAACCACTCATTTGAGTGGTTTTTTTGACACTGAAGTTTTATTTCTCTTCATGTCCTTCGACTTTCTTTAATAGATGCTTTTCAAGATAGTGAATATCCATTGCTTGTTCGCAGAAATTTTTATCTTGAAGAATCAAATCTTTATGTAGCGGAATATTGGTTTTCACGCCAGTTAAGATAATCTCTTCTAGAGCTTGTTTCATGCGCGCAATAGAGGTTTCACGATCTTTACCATGCGCAATGAGTTTTGCAATCATTGAATCATAGTAGGGTGGGATGCTATATCCTTGATAGATATGAGAATCTAGTCGGATACCTGCGCCACCCGGTGCATAGAAATGATCGATTTTGCCCGGTGAAGGCATAAATGTAGATGGATCTTCCGCATTAATACGACATTCAATCGCATGACCTTTAAGTTGAATATCTTCTTGTTGAAGATCCAAACCTAAGCCAGCAGCAATGCGTAATTGTTGCTCGATAATATCTACACCAGTTACTTGCTCAGTAACAGGATGTTCTACTTGCACACGAGTATTCATTTCAATAAAGAAGAATTCACCCTCTTCAAATAAGAACTCGAATGTACCCGCACCACGGTATTGCATCAATTTACAAGCATTTACACATGCTTCAAGAATATGCGCACGTGCTTCTTCAGGTAGACCCGGTGCAGGAGCTTCTTCAAGTACTTTTTGATGACGACGTTGCAATGAACAGTCACGATCATAAAGGTGAATTGCATGGCCATTACCATCTGCAAGAACTTGCACTTCGACATGGCGTGGCTTTTGAAGGAAACGTTCCATATAAACGGTATCGTCACCAAACCACATTTCAGCATCACGTTGAGCAGCTTGTACAGATTCGAGGAGTGTGTCTACACGTTCAACGATACGCATACCACGACCACCACCACCAGAAGCTGCTTTTACGATCAATGGAAAGCCAATTTCTTTAGCTTCTGCCAAAGCATTGTGAATCGTTACAGCATGGTCACAACCTGGAACAGTCGGTACGCCGGCTTTTTTCATGGCAATAATGGCAGAAACTTTGTTCCCCATTAAGCGAATGTGTTCAGGACGCGGGCCGATAAAGATAAAACCTGAGTTTTCTACAATTTCAGCAAACTCAGCATTTTCAGATAAGAAACCATAACCTGGATGGATGGCATCTGCACCGGTGATTTCAGCCGCTGTAATAATGGCAGGGATATTGAGATAACTTTCGCTGCTGGCACCTGGTCCAATACACACTGCTTCGTCACAGAAGCGTAAGTGCATTAGGTCTTTGTCGGCATCGGAATAAATCCCTACGGTTTTAATTCCTAAAGTTTTGCAAGCGCGGGTGATGCGGAGCGCAATCTCACCACGGTTTGCAATTAAAACTTTTTGCAACATTGTGATTCCCCGTGGTCTTAAGCGCGATAGCGGAATAATGGTTGACCGAATTGGATCACTTCGCCATTTTTAACCAAAATTTCTTCAATTACACCGCTTTGAGTTGCTTCAATTGGGTTCATGATTTTCATTGCTTCGATGATACCGAGTGTTTCACCAGCAGATACAGTTTGACCAACTTTCACAAATGGTGCTTCACCTGGATTTGGCGCAGCATAGAACACACCAACCATAGGAGACGGCTCAACAGCACCACGTGGTGAACGAGGTGCAGCAGGCGCAGCGGCAGGAGCAGCCATAGCAGGCGCAGCGGCAGCAACTACTGGATTGCGACGAGTTAGAGCAATCGATTGATCGCCTTCTTTAACTTCAATCGCCTGTAAGTCAGATTCAATCATCAAATCGATGAGTTTCTTGATTTTACGGATATCCATGAACAGTATTCCTAATTAAGATTGAAAAGTTGGTTGAATTTTTTCGATGGCGAAGTCTAGTGCTGCGGCATAACCTTTTGCACCTAAACCACAAATAACGCCAACGGCTTTATCAGATAGATAGGAGTGATGTCTAAATGCTTCGCGAGCGTGGACATTTGATAGATGTACTTCGATAAATGGAATGGCTACACCAAGAAGGGCATCACGCACAGCAACCGAAGTATGTGTTAGGGCTGCAGGGTTAATAATGATGAATTGAACGCCTTCTTGTTGCGCTTGATGAATTCGGTCGACGACAGCGCCTTCCCAATTACTTTGGAAAGTGTCGAGAGAAATGGAAGCGTTTTGAGCCTGTGAAATCAGTTTTTGGTTGATATCTTCAAGTGTCAGATAGCCATAAACTTCGGGTTCACGTTTTCCCAGTAAGTTGAGATTCGGTCCATGAATGACCAAAATGGTCGAGCTCATTCAGCCTGCTCCAATAAAAAGTTGCAAATTTACTTTACAAGATACCTGCAAAGTTTGCTCATTATGGCATAAAATTCCACATTTTTTTTATAATTTCTTTGAATTGACGTGAAAAGCATGTGCCGAGAATGGGCTATATAATGCGAACTTTGCAGAGAATTGGCAATGTTAAAAGATTACATTTTTATCATTATATTGTAGGACATCATTTTAAACCCAATTGGCTAAAACTGTTGATATCTTTTGTGTAAACTTGCTATATCGTGGTGCATACGTTTAGCAATAATCAGTGCGAATGATCTTAAAGGTGAGATGGCTTGTGTATCCACCTTATAGATCGTTAGTTGAACAGCCTAAGCATGCATAGTCATAAAGATGGTATTCATACAGCGAATTAAAATTTCTAAGGTTTAACTTATTTCACGCGTAAAGGAATCTAAATTGTTCTCAGTTTTCAATCGAGTTATTTGAAAGAATAAATCAGGTTTGTGTGCTAAGTATATAAAAATTAAAAGATAGTTACTTTTTCTATGGTTTATAAAGCATATTTCTAGGCCAATGAAATTTTTTTCATAGATGATAGGGCTCAAGCTAGATATTTTGTTTGCCTTAGCGAATTAAATATTCTGTGGGAGCATTTCCTTATAAGTAGGCAGCTTTAGATATGATGAACATTTATTGCCTAGCTAAGTCATACTTTATAGACCTATATATAAGCGTATTAACCATCCTGTGTATTTTCTAGTCAGTGTTTTGAATCTATGAAACGTGCAAGGCATTGACGATTTCTTTCATAAATCATGTAAGTTTGGAAAATCGGGTATTTGTCCAAATTTGCACAGGCATTGGCAAAAGTTAAATCTGTGGTGGTAAAGAAGCTTGCTGTTTGAATGTTGATTCTATTTTTTTTCGTCTATTTCTGTGTTTGAGCGGTATATGTCTTAAATTAAGTTTCCTTTATTCCTGTTTATACCTTTACATGGAATCTACAGCATTGAGTCTTTTGTTATAAATGAATTGATAAAACAAGGCACGAATGCTTTCGCACGGAAAAAATTTATCTATATAAGTGTAATTCACGGTAGAATGCCCGAAACCTATATGGCCTGAGAACAAACATGGCAAAACATACGCAAAATTCATCACCTTTGGCAGAACTGATTGCAGAACAAAAACTTTTATGTGAAGAAGTGGGTTCTGCATATGTAGAAGTGCAGGGCAATGATGTAATTGCTGTGGCTGTCCATACCTTAAATAAAGATCCAATAGTTGGTATTCGTAAGCCTGCAGAAGGTGATGAAAATGTCAGTTGGTATATTTATGGCGGCGAGCTTGAAGGCGCAGATAACTTTGAAACAATGACTGTGCGTAAACTGCAAGATGTTGTGCCTGAAGTGCTACCGTATTTAGCTTTGGATGTGGGCTATCGTTTTATGATCGATGCTGATGATTATGAAGATGTCTGGAAAGAAGGTGATGAGGCTTAATTTATGCATTCTCCGTTGATGTATAAACTTTATGTCTTTATTTTTTCTGTGTTTACTGCTTCTGTAGCATATGCAAATGTGAATGAAGCGGTTACTCCACAACTGACTCAAGCTGAATATAATGCTCAGATACATACATATACTGAGCAAATTAATTCAACCAAAGCCATTTTAGATGACCCTACATCTACTGCAACGGGTCAGCAGCAAACTCAAGCATTTTGTTTAAGATTGAATGCATATCGACAGATTTTAGAAATATCTCAGCAAAACTCAGCTCTTGAAATGGCCAATCTAATGCGAGTGGCTTCACAGCACTATTTACAACAACAGCAACAGAGTATGCAGTCATCTGGCTTAAACGAAAGTGCATTTTGTTCGAGTCCTACAAAATAATTTAGGTTTAAATTTCTCTGCTTAAACTTTTGGGCTCTAGTCTAACTTTCTTTCATTTTGTTCTATTTTTCATAATTCGAAATGGTCTAATATTTCAAAATTATTACAGCATTATTCACTATAGGTGCAGTTTCTAATAATCTTAGAAGTTGAAAATGTAGATTGTCAGAAAATGATATAAAATATGCTTAAATTGACAAGTTCATCACATTATTATGATCAAGTTAGAACGATTTATATGCAACAAACATCCCTGGTCCTGTTGCATAGGTCAGTACTAATACATCAACTTGTTGATGTCGTTCTCTTTTGGCCACTGAATAAGTGGCTATTTTTTTGTGAAAAATTAAATGCTTAATTGGGTGATAAATCCAATGTAGGTAACTTTTACATAATTCTTGATTTACTATCCACACACATTGACTCATATACGACATTCTTTTCGAGCAATACAATCAAATGATTTAAGCATTTTGAATTTTTATCAATTTCTTCTCAGGATGACTGATGGATAAATAGACAAATATTGCGAGTATGATAAGATGATTGAACACATTATTTTTGATGTTTGAGGAGTTGTTACATGACAGCTTATACTTCAATAATGAAAGCAAGCCAATATGAGGACGATATGATCCCGAGCCTTGCTATCCATGCATTTCGCCATGCTTTTGAACAAGCAAGTGCGTCATCCACTGTGGTTTATGTAAAAGGTCTACAACTGGTTCAACGTCTGCAAAATGGTCAAGAAGTACAAATAAAAGATGTATCAGCCGACTTTGTACAAGTGGATGATCTACCAAAAATTTTAAAACGAAAAAAGAAAATAGAGGAAATTGTTTAATACATGCCTCCACAACCTCGCATTAGAATGTTCGCGGGTCCAAATGGTTCAGGTAAAAGCACAGTTAAAGAATATTTATTGCCCCATCATATTGGGGCATATTTAAATGCGGATGAACTCGAAGCTCAACTGAAACATTCACACCGGCTCAATTTGTTGGATTACCATCCCGCTTTAAAATCAGAAGCATTAATTGACTTTCTAGATACGAAAAAACGTCCCGCGAATGGAGCATTTATTCCTCTATTAGCACGAAAACCTCAGATATTAGATCCGTGGAAAATAGAATTTCATCCAGACCAGATTGACTCATATCTTTGTGCAAGAATTATTGATTATATCCGTTTGCAGTTTTTAGAACTAAAAATTAGTTTTACCTTTGAAACGGTGATGTCCCATATTTCCAAGGTGGAATTTCTACGCGAAGCAAAAAGAAAAGGCTTTCGAACCTATCTGTATTATGTTTCCACTATTGATCCTGTTATCAATATTTCACGTGTTCAGTACCGAGTGAAAACGGGTGGACATGGTGTTCCAGAACAAAAAATTCGCGAACGTTATTATCGAAGTATGGATTTGTTAATGCAGGCGGTAGAAGCAACGGATCGTAGTTATTTATTTGATAACTCTGCCGATGGACAGCATGCTTCTTTCATTGCGGAAATTGAACAAGCTGAAATTTTAAAGATGAATTCAGGTATTCAGCGTTTACCTTGGTGGTTTGTAGATAAGGTGCTCAAAGAGTTTGAGCCAAATTAATATCAACTGAACGTAATAGAAAACAACATAACAGGCTGAACTTATGCAGAATAATGACTATGAATTACAACAACATTCAAACTCATCTCCATTAGATCAAACTCATCTTGATCAAGCCATTGAGCAGCAAGCTGAACAAGAACAGCAAAAAAATAGTACATCATCTGATCCTTTATCTTCTGTAGATTTGACTGACTTAGCTGAAATTGGTTCGAATATTATAGAATTGGGTTCAGATGCTTTAACATGGGTGAGCGATGCACTCAGCGATATCAGTATTGATCTATAAATTATCTATTATTTCAATTAACTTCATAATAAACAGCCTTTATTGAAAAATCTCCGAGGATATATTTTGTGATTTTTCAAGTTTATAAATTATTTCTAAATAAATTAATCAAACACTCTTGAAACGTTGAATTTTTCAATCAGGAAAAGGCAAGTCAGAACGAATATTTCGGTTGGAGGGCTTGCATCTTTTTTTAAATAACATATTATAAAAACATATATTGTTTTTGTGGCTGATGAATATGCATCCCTTTCTAACCGCTTTTCTCGGCGGGACCTTATTGGGCCTAGCCGCAGTTGGCTACCTATACGTACATGGTCGAATCGCCGGTATCAGTGGTTTAATTGCGCAAATGTTGAATCCTCAAACGATTTTAAAAACACCTGCGATATGGTTTTTAGCGGGACTTTTTATTGTGCCTTTTATCTACGGGAAAATGACCTCTGTGACAATTGAACTGGATGCAAGCCCATGGATGATGATCATTGCCGGGGTATTGGTTGGATTCGGAACGCGATTAGGTTCAGGTTGTACAAGCGGACATGGCATTTGCGGTATTAGTCGTCTTTCTAAGCGTTCATTCGTTGCAACTGCTAGTTTTATGTTGGCAGGGATTATCACAGTTTATGTAATGAGACATGTAATCGGAGCTTAATGATGAAAAATATATTGGCTTTTATTTTTGGTGGAATTTTCTCATTAGGTTTAATGATTTCTGGCATGTCTAATCCAGAAAAGGTCTTAAGTTTCCTTGATATAACAGGGCAGTGGGATGCGAGTTTAGCTTTTGTGATGATGGGAGCCATTGCAGTTGCATTTATTCCATTTCAAATGGCCGTTCGTCAATCAAAACCGACAACCTTTGATGGGACGGCGATTGAATTACCGAGTAATAATCAAATTGATGCAAAACTCATCATGGGGAGTGTTATCTTTGGAATAGGTTGGGGAATTGCAGGAATCTGTCCAGCGCCAGCCTTTACTTTGATTGGACTTGGCTACTATCAAGCAATTTATTTTGTTGTGGCGATGTTTGCAGGCGTCTATCTACATCGAAAATTTGCGGGAGCAAATTAATGTCAAAGCGTGCACAGGTACAACCTTTTTTTGATGAAAATACCAATACATTCAGTTATGTGGTATCTGATCTACAAACAAAACGATGTGCGATTATAGACAGTGTATTGGATTATGATGCTGCTTCTGCAACTACTCAAACGAAGCATGCAGATTTGATTGTTCGCTATATTCAAGAAAATAGCCTAAGCGTAGAATGGATTTTAGAAACGCATGTGCACGCAGATCACTTAACGGCATCACAATATTTAAAACAGGTTCTTGGTGGCAAAATTGCGATGAGCCATAACATCAAGATTGTGCAGGAAACATTCAGTGCCATTTATAATTTTGATGTGAAATATTTTAATTCACATCAGTCTTTTGATTATTTATTTGCAGATCATGAAGCATTTAAAATCGGCGAGTTAAATGCGTATAACATTCCAACGCCTGGACACACACCTGCTTGTCTGAGCTATGTGGTTGGTGATGATGCTGTGTTTGTCGGTGATACCTTATTTATGCCTGATTATGGCACAGCACGCTGTGATTTTCCCAAGGGCAGTGCAGCAGTATTATTCGATTCAGTACAAAAGATTTATCAGTTAGCACCTGAAATGCGCTTGTTTTTATGCCATGACTATTTACCAGAAAATCGGTCAGAATACTGCTGTGAAAGCAGTGTACATGCACAAAAGGAGCAGAATATTCATATTCACGTTGGTACGAAAAAAGAAGATTTTGTCACAATGCGAACTCAGCGTGACGCAAAATTGGCTATGCCAAAACTGATTTTACCTGCAATACAAATCAATATGGATGCAGGTAAATTTCCAAAACCAGAAGGGAATGGTATTCGCTATTTAAAAATTCCTTTTAATCACTTTAAATCTGCAAATTAAAGACAAAGATCTTTTAGGTTGATTGCGGTTGGCTATTTCATTTATGAAATAGCCTAAGCAAGTTAAATCATATACCACATACAAATAGCCTAAGTAAGACTAATAGTTTTTAACTGTCATTTGATTTCATTCCGTCAACTAGGCATCATAATATCAACATAGCAAAGTATTCAAAAATGATCCTAAATTACGAATATCATCAAAAATTAGAGGGCGAAACGCACCCGCTAGTCTTTATTCACGGTTTATTTGGCAGCCTCAGTAACTTAGGGATGCTTGCCAGAGCTTTTCAAAATTCACATTCTGTCATTCAGCTTGATTTACGAAATCATTGTAAATCACCTCAAAGTACAGAAATGGATTATCGTGAGATGGCAAACGATGTACTCGAAACATTAGATGCGATTGGCATCGATAAGTTTTCAGTGATTGGCCATTCCATGGGAGGCAAGGTCGCAATGCAATTGGCTTTAATCTCAGAGCGGGTAGAGCAACTTGTTGTATTGGATATCGCGCCCTTTGCATATCAAGAACGTCATCATGATGAAATTTTTAAAGCATTGATCGCCGTAAATAATGCGCAAATTCAATCTAGACAACAAGCGGTTGAAATTATGCGTGAGTATATTCATTTCGATATGGTGATACAGTTTCTGCTCAAGTCTTTTAGCAAAGGACAATGGTTGTTTAATGTAGATGCGTTGTATAAACAATATGACCAGATTATTGGTTGGGAAAATATTGAAAATACTTGGCAACAGCCTGTATTGTTCATCAAAGGTGGAGAGTCACCTTATATTTCAAAAGTGGAACATACCAATACGATAGAACAACAATTTCCAAATGCGAAAATTGTAGAGATAGAAGGCGCAGGCCATTGGTTACATGCAGAAAAAACAACTGAAGTAATAGAGCAAATACAAAATTATTTAAATTAATACGGTGTGCCTTCAATTATATTTTGCAGGCACAACATCGAAATTATTCAATCGAAATATTATTGGCTTGAAGTTGACCTTCAGACGTGAGTAATGCAGCCATCTCTGCTGTTTTTTTCAGCCCTGGCATTCGATATTCTGTATGACCATAATCTTGAATAGATTTCCAGCGTCCGCCCCATGTTAAACCAACAGACTCAGCGGCTTGACCATAAAGTTGATAACCACGCATAGCCCAAGGGTCTCGTTCAGTAATGACCACTTTGCCATTGCGTTTAAATGCAACATCAGCTGCTAAACCAAACTGATGATAACTTTGGAAGCCACGGGCACGAGTGGTATTTTTATTGGTGGCTAAATTATTTTGACGTTCTGGACTACGATAACCTTCGAGTAAAACCATTTCATAGCCATGTTGTTCACGCATAATTTTAAACACCATCAATAAACGCTGCTTATAACGTGGGTTCATTTTATGCCATTTACGATCTGCTGAAGGTATATCCGTAGAGTATGAATGCGTATGGATATCTTGAACTTCTGGATTGAAACTTAAGGCCATAACAGATGGCTGCTCAACCATTGCTGCTTCTTCTGCGATTGCCTCTTGAACAAGATATTCTTCAACTTCAGGAGGTGCATCTAAAACCTGTCCATCGAGCATAGCGTAAATTTGTGGATCGACTTTACGTAAATAATCAGCTTCTACTTTACTTGCAGTAATCGGGCGAGTAAAAGCAAATAATAAAATACTGGCAAACAGTAAGAAGCCTGCAAATAAAATCCACCATTGTTGTAAATGCCAGTGTGATTGAATCTGTTGTGGTGCTGCTGCATAGTTCAGTTCATAAGCAAAATTTTTGGCGTGCTGAATTCTTTTTTTACTTTGTGGAATGATTTGAAAGAAAAAATCCTGAACTTTAATTCTGAGTTCATAAGAAAAACAAAGCACTGTCACCAGTGCTAAGACAAAGAAACAACTAACCAAAAAGATGATCATGGGGAAACTGTAGCGCTCACAGTCGCATTCGCCGTGTTTGTTGCAGCAACCACTTTCGGACGTTTTGTTTCAGAAATTTGCGTTCCGCCCATCGGCTCTTCAAAGTGCTCATCTTCTTTTGCTGCTTTTGTAGATGGCTCTGTAGGTTTGGTCACCTTAGCTGTTGTTGGCGCAGCTTTTGGTTTTACTAATGTAGTAGGAATATGTTGTTTAACGGTTGTTGTAGCAGCTACAACAGGGCGCTGCGGTTGGGTAATTTCAAAAGGTGAACGGTTATTCGCCACAGCTTGAACAGGCTGAGTTGCCTTAGCCGTGTTACCATGATTGAAAGCAGTAGCTAAATCATTCGAATATAAATCATTATCCGGATCTTTTTCTTCAGTTGCATGAACGGTTTGCTGCGCTTTTTCAGCTGAAGCTTGCTCATTTTCGTTTTGACGAGGTACAGCGGATGCCTCAGTTTCAGCTTTATCTTCAGTTGGGGCAGAAGTAGTCATTTCTGCATTTGTAGGCTGATCGTCAGAATTTAGATAAAAATATCCCAGGCAAACAACAATAATCACCGCTGCACCAACAAGAAAGCCGATAGCAGCATGAGCTAAAGGCGGTAAATTATTTTTTTGAGTCGACTGTAAAATTCTAACGTTATTCGATTTTTCGTTTGCCATGGTGTCTAAGTCTTATGGTAAATGAATGGTGATATAAGCCTGTTCCGATGGGGCAGTTATGACGTTTTGATATTGTGATAACGCCTGATTATTTTGGCTAGATAACATATATCTCAGTCCACCAAATGCTAATACAGCAAACAAAGCCCAAAAGATAATGATCCAAAAAAATGGTAATTCACGGTGAATAATGTTTTTAATTTGATCCGGTAATGCCGCGAAAGGCGAAAACGCCTTTTTACCTTTCATATAATCAATTTCATCGCCGACACGTGCAACGAGTGAATTGAGCATTTCAATCGATTCAAGTCGGTATTTACCATGAAAACCAAGGAGCATGCAGTAATGATAAACTTCAAGTGCTGCTAAACGATCTTTATTCTTAGAACGAATTTGCTCTAAATTTTCAAAAAAGCGGTAACCCGCAAGCTGTGAACCAAAAAGACTTAATTGCAATGGATTCATCATCCAATTGTTTTGTAAATCAAAAAAGCGTGCATCTTGTTGGGTGACAATGGTTTCATCTAATAAAGCGCAATAGGCATATTTTGCGTCCGTGATATCTTCATTGCTGAATTGAAGCTTACGGGCTTGGCTTTCAAATCGGTTTAATAGATCCATAATTTTTGTCCTGAAACTTTCAGGGCTGGATGGAACATATTGATTTTTGAGTAAGAATACGATGTAAAAACCATCATGCAGTAGATCAACTAAATTGGTTGAACTGTTGATTTTCGGTTCAGCACTTGGTTTTGAAGAGCCTAATCCTATTTGACCGTCGTCAAAAAGTGAAGGGGCATTATTTGAAATATTCATGATTGCTCCTTAACCATTCATCACAGCAATAAGTTCAATCGAGATATCTTGGAAGCCAGCTGGTATGTAAACGCAGATGGATTCAGAATCAAGCATACGTTGATACAAATCATTATTTGGCTCAACTTCAAAATAACTCACACCTGAACGTACCGGAATTGCTGTTGGCACTTGCATCATATGTTGCAATGGCACAGCAGGTAAGGCCGCCATGACACGCTGTTCAACATCGACAGTATTGCCGACTTTAAAGCGCAGCGGTACATAAGAAATAATGTCATGTGTAGGCATCACGCTACTTGAAACAGCTAAATACAGGCGAGAATCACGAGTAATTTTGTCACTTTCAAGACTGCCGACCCAGTAAGATTGACGGGTTTCTTTCAAGTTAATACTGATATATCGATTTGAAATAATCGTATCAAGCAACTCACGTAAAATCACATCTAATTGAGCAAAACTTTCTTGCAAATTATGATGTTGATACTGCGGAAGCTGATCTACTTCGTAAGCTGTCGAGAAGGTGAGCAAGGAACCTGTCAGACGCAATAATTCAAAATACAAACGTTCAGGATGAATCAGTGGATATTGCAATAAATGGTTCAGGGTTGCATGCGCAGTATTTAGCGCATTAACCAACCAAAATGACACGATATCACCTGAACGGAATTCAATTAACTTTTGTTCGTTTTCACGATTATTCGATTGAATGGTTTTAATTTTAGCTTTAATGATATTCAGCGTTCGTTTAAGCCCAGTAATCAGCGAATCACACGAACTAATATGTAATATTGGTGGGATAAATTGATAATCTAAAACAAAATTACCAGAGCTTTGGCGCTTGATGCGGCCTATTGGCATATAAAGAAAACCATCAAGATTGTGCTGTGGTTCTTGGCCTAATTCAAAGATTTTGAACTCTGCTCGGCGGCGTAATAAGGTAATTTCAGCAGCCGTTGCATCTGTAAACAAATCATGAGTTTCAGTCAAATGTGAATGATAGCGACTCGATTGGGTATTTTCTTCAAAATTGACGTTTCGTTTATTCGGTTGAACGATTGGTAATGCTAAATAAATTTGCATTTCACCGCGTAAATTTAATGAATCAAGTAGTACAGGCTCAGGTAATAAGTCTTGTGCAGGTGCTTGATAAATCTCGCCATCTTGCCAAATCATTTCAACTTTATTCAAAGCCAAAGTATTGGTACTGAGTTGTGATTCATCAAAAATTAAACTTTGAATACCATAAGCGAACGGTATTGTTGCGCGAACCGTATGGTTTAAACGCTGTTCATGATAAGCATCTTGTAATTGAAAGTGTTGCGGGCGTAAAAATAATCCTTCACCCCATAAAATTTTTTCTGCTTTAAACATTGCTTTTACCAGTCGCTATTCGATTCATTACTTTGTTGCTGAACACCTAACATTTCTTGTACAGCTTCAAGAGGGTTTTCATCCTTAATCACATGAGTTAACCATTCATGCAGTGGCATTTGTGACCATTTAATGGTTTTTTGCAGCATATAACTGACAGGGCTATGCGGCTCATTCACTTGGAAATAGTCCGCAATATCTTGCAAGACTTTCATGGCTTGTTCACGGTTTTCAAGATGATTTTGCACTTGAGGTTTAAATTGCTGTGTATGCTGTTGTTGTATTATTTGCATATCATTCTGCACGGAAGTTACAGTGGAAAGTGTTTGGCTTTCAATTGGAGAATTTGATTGAACCTGTTCAGCACTCGATGAATTGATAAAAGCATCTGCTTTATAGATTTTTTTTAAGCTCAAGTGAATCATTTCGATTTGAGAGTCAATGCCAGCAAAGCTTGGCGCATCTAAACCCATCAAATCATCAAGAGTCGTTTTTAAGTTTTCCCAATGGTTTAAAATATCTAAAAACTGTTGGTAATACTGGTATTGAATTGATTTTGACGTATTGAACAAGGCATGTTCAAACTGTTCCATACCATTAAAAGACTCTTCTTGATCATCATCTTCATGGTTGGATTTACGTCTTTGGTTTTGAACATGAAGTAGTCGATCATAGTCGGATAGGGAATAAGCTGCCGCGCCATGAACGATTGAAACTGATTTAATTAATGTTGGGATTTGATTAATTATCCCTTGTAATAAACCTAGACGTTGATCAAGGTCATCATCTTCAATTTCAGGATGAAGTTGTAGCCAAAAGTCTTGCAAGCTTTTTTGTGTAAGTTCAATCCCTTTGGCAATCCCTTCAAAACCATGAATATGAGTCCATGCTTCAAGCAACCACCCATATAAGCGAATATCTTTAGTTTGTTCGCGAAGTAAATCTGACGATTTTTGGTGCACAAAGCCCCAATCTGCTTGTTTCGGTTCTGCGATCCAGTCGCCTTGATCCAAGAGCGGGTCATCTTGTGTTTTAGCTTTTTTAATTGCATGAAAATCATTTGAAAATGAAAAATCACTACCGCAAGGTAAATCATCCGTAATCGGTTGCAATAAAGCGTCGAGCTCTAAACTCATATTCTACATCGTTCCTAACTTATGCTTCTAAGGTTTTAGTCTTTTTGCTGCTGCGTTTTTTCGCAGGTTTACTTTTAGGATCTAAAACATAAATAATTTCATCGTCTTTGACATCGATTTCAATGACTGATGGAATCTTTTGTTCACTCATCGCCATCAACAATTCAGTGGCTAAAGCAGGTAAGACCGTCGCATTTAAAATGTTGTCGACATTACGCGCACCACTATCGACCTCAGTACAGCGACTTAATAATAATTCGACTAAATCGTCGGTATAACGTGTTTGCGTACCATATTGTTTTTCAATACGCGCGGTGATTTTGCCTAATTTATGCTGAATAATGCGTACGAGCAGATCATCGTGCAATGGGAAATACGGCACGATACGCATACGACCTAAAAATGCCGGCTTAAATTGTTTATATAAAGCTGGTTTTAATACATCTAGAAGTTCTTCTGCTGACGGCCATTCTTCTACTGGCTGATTTAAACAAGCCTGCATAATGGCACTAGAGCCTGCATTTGAAGTCAATAAGATCGTTGTATTTTTAAAGTCAATGACACGACCTTCACCATCTTCCAAAGTACCTTTATCGAATACTTGGTAGAATAGCTCTTGAACATCGCTGTGTGCTTTTTCAATCTCATCGAGTAAAACCACACTATATGGGTTACGGCGAACTGCTTCTGTCAGTACGCCACCTTGGCCATAACCGACATAACCTGGAGGAGCACCTTTTAAAGACGACACGGTATGTGCTTCTTGATATTCAGACATGTTAATGGTGATTAAATGAGACTCACCACCATATAACTCGTTTGCTAACGCAAGTGCAGTTTCGGTTTTACCCACACCACTTGGGCCAACCAGCATGAAAACGCCTTGAGGTTTATTTGGATCTTCCAATTTTGCCTTGGAGGTTTTAATGCCTTGTACCAGTTGATGCAGTGCATAATCTTGACCCATCACACGTTGTTCTAACTGTGCTTCAAGCTTCAAAATTTGCTGAATTTCATCATTAACCATTTTACCAACAGGGATGCCGGTCCAGTCTGAAATGATTTCATTAATAATTTGAGCATTTACACGTTCAAAAACCAGCGGCGTTTGACCTCGTAAAGTTGCCAGTTGGTTACGAATATTGCTTAAAGTTTCAATATTTTCTGGTTTTTGCTCGGACTCTTGTTCAAGCGTTTTAATCTGTTGAACGATTTCGAGTTCTTTTTTCCACTGCGTTTCTGTCGACTGAATTTCTTGTTCAAGCGCGGATATTTGTGTTTTTACACTTTCAATGCGTTCGTGGTGAATAGGAATATTCTTATGTTCATTTTCAAGAATCGCCAATTCAAGCTTCAAATTATGTAATTGAGCTTGAAGTTGATCCAATTTTACAGGTTGTGCATTTTGCGTTAAAGCTACACGTGCAGAAGCCGTATCTAAGACACTTATCGCTTTATCAGGTAATTGACGGCCAGTGATATAACGGTGTGATGCATGGACTGCAGTAACGATAGCTTCATCGTCAATTTGTAAATTGAAATGTTTTGCCATCACGGGAATCATGGCACGCAGCATATCGATTGCGACTTCTTCAGTCGGTTCTTCAACCTGAATTACTTGGAAGCGTCGGCTTAATGCGGCATCTTTTTCAAAATACTGC
This sequence comes from Acinetobacter sp. YH12070, assembly GCF_013419625.1. Lineage (NCBI taxonomy): Bacteria > Pseudomonadati > Pseudomonadota > Gammaproteobacteria > Moraxellales > Moraxellaceae > Acinetobacter > Acinetobacter sp. YH12070. Next base: position 22,369 of record NZ_VOZT01000018.1, read on the forward strand.
TTATATTCAGCCCATGTGGTTGCGGCAATGGTTCTTAACTCACCACGTGCAAGCGCCGGTTTTAACAGGTTTGCTGCATCATTTTGACCTGCTTGACCACCCGCACCAATCAACGTGTGTGCTTCATCAATAAATAAAATGATTGGATGTGCAGAGGCTTGAACTTCATGAATAACTTGTTTTAAGCGATTTTCGAATTCACCTTTAACACTGGCGCCCGCTTGTAGCAAGCCCATATCTAAAGTGTGGATGCTGACGTTTTTTAAAGCATCTGGAACTTGGTTAGTTGCAATTTTTAATGCAAGACCTTCAACAACGGCCGTTTTACCAACACCAGGCTCACCCGTTAAAATCGGATTGTTTTGACGACGACGCATCAAAATATCGAGCATTAAGCGGATTTCAAACTCACGACCAATCACAGGATCAATGCCACCATTTTTAGCTTTTTCAGTAAGATTAATGGTGTATTGGTCTAGAGCTGGTGTTTTAACTGGCGTAGTTGCATTCGTTTGTACTGCTGATTTTTCATCAAGTGATGCTGTTGCTAAATCTTCATTTTCAATGCTTTTTAGGCAAAGATCTAAAAATTTATGTTTAATCGTATCTATAGGTAATAAATCGAATAGAGAAGAAGCTCTTGCTGCGATTTGGTATAAATCTGGCGCGGTAAGCAGTGCAACAAGTAAATGACCACTACGAATTTGTGGATTTTGTTCAGCAGATGCTAATAACCAAGCTTGTTCAAGTAAGCGCACAATGGATTGGGCAAAAATCGGGGTGCGCGTATTTCCTTTTGGAAGTTGAGCGATACTTTCTTTGAGGTCATCTGCCAAACCGTCTGCAGAAACTTTGTATTTTTCTAAGAGTATTTGAAGGTCATTTTTATTGTTATAGGTTAATAATTCGAGTAAAAAATGTTCAATTTCGATTTCATAATTTTGCTGTGAAATACATGTATTGGCTGACTTTTCGAGTGAAATGCGGGCGTGAGGTGAAAGTTTAGTAATTAAAACTTTTAAATTATTCATAAATAACTCATCAAATTTAGAATCCACAGTACGAAATTTTACAAGTTTGACTGTGATCTCTTTTTTCTTGCTATAAAAATAAAAACTTTAAAATCAACACCTTATATATTTTTAGTGTCTTGCTTTAGGCGATATAATACAGACTAAATAAAAAAAGGAAAAAGATTTTTTTATAAAATGAAACAAAAAAAAACAAATCGTCGACAAACTTTGGAGTATTTGGCACATTTTTGTATTGACTCTATGTGCTTATTTTTTGTTAAATCTGCAGCATATTTTTAATTTTGATAAATGAAGAGAAAACCCACGGGAAAATAAGTGGTGATTTCTCCACATATTCACATAAATTAAGTTTTAGCACGTAGAAATACAGAGGCAATTTTGAATAAATTTAGTGTTTTATTACCTATAATTTTAGCAGCTAGTTTAACACAAACCGTTTTTGCAAAAGATAAAGCGGCATCTGTGAAAAAATCCTGTTTAAAGGATTATCCACTGGCAGTAGGTGATACAGATCCAGAGATTATTGGTTTTTATAATCAGTTATGTGACAAAAAAAATAAGAAAAATGAGAACTTAAAAAATGAAATTTTTGTAGATATTGCCAAAAAATATCAAGCTAATGGTTACAATTTAAAAGCATTGCAAGCGGTCAATCTGCTGCGAGAAAAGAACTATCAGTCGCCTGAACTTACTGATGTCACTTTTTTAGCAGGTATCGCTATTTCTTATAATGCGCTGAATCATATGCGGAGTAATGAAAATCGTACTCTAGATGAACAGACCTATTCTCCTGCCAAAGTGTTGTCGGATAATATTCGTTATATTCAGCCGACGATTGATAAATCTACGTCTGCTGCAGCAGATGTTCGTGAAAAAAGTACAGAATCTTCGAGCAATGTGAAATCTAAACAGACAACACCAGCTAAAAAACGAACCAATACAGCGTCTACCAAGTCTAAACAAACGACTACAGCAGCAAGCAAAAAGAAAACTACCACGACAGCAAAAACGCAGACTACAGCGAAAAAACCTGCTGCCAGTGGTTCACCTTTCGATACATTAAAAAATAAATAACAAGGAAAAGCACTCATGGCAAAACGTGAAAGTGTACAGAAAAAACTTCAACGAATTCGTCCTCCTCGTGTTCAATTGACTTACGATGTTGAAGTTGGCGACGGTAAAGAAATTAAAGAATTACCATTCGTTGTTGGGGTGTTAGGTGATTTCTCTGCGGCATCTGAAGTAGAGAAAACTAAATTAAAAGACAAGAAATTCATTAATGTTGATTTAGATAATATTGATGAGGTAATGGAGTCTTTAGCGCCACGTGCTAATTTTCAAGTTGAGAATACCTTGACTGAAGACGGTGGAAAAATGTCGGTAGATCTTACATTTAAGAGCATGGCCGATTTCACTCCAGAGCAAGTTGTACAACAGGTTGATCCATTACAAAAGTTAGTTGCCGCGCGTGAGCGTCTGTCTGACTTGCGTAATAAAATTTCAAATAATGAACGCTTAGAAGATTTATTGGATGAAGTGTTACATAACACTGATCAAATTCGTAAGTTGAGCGTGGAGGCAGAAAATGAGTAATTATAATACTGCAACTGCTGTAAACGTTGAAGCAACCGAAGAATATTCACTTTTAGATTCAATTGTCGAACAAAGTCGTATCGCGCGTACAGATCAAGAACATGATCGTGCAAAAAGTTTGATTGGTGAACTTGCTAAAGAAGTGATGGCAGGTACCATCACCGTTTCAGACAATATGACTTTATCAATTGATAAGCGTATTGCTGAAATTGATGCGTTGATTTCATCTCAGTTAAGTAAAATCATGCACCATGCTGAATTTCAAAAAATTGAATCGACATGGCGTGGTTTGTATTATTTCTGCCAAGAAACACCTTCAAATTCTTTAACAAAAATTCGTATGTTAAATACGACGAAAAAAGAATTGATTAAAGATTTCCAAGGTGCGACCGATTTTGACCAAAGCACGTTGTTCAAAAAAATCTATGAAGAAGAATATGGATCATTCGGTGGTGCGCCTTATGCAACATTGATTGGTGACTTTGAGTTTGACCGTACTCCATCTGATATGTATTTGCTTGAGCAAATTTCACATGTCGCTGCGGCTGCACATGCACCGTTTATTTCGGCTGCTAGCCCGAATATGTTGGGACTAGAGTCTTTTACTGATATTGATCGTCCGCGTGATGTATCTAAAATCTTTGAAACAGCAGAATATGTACAATGGCGTTCATTCCGTGAAAGTGATGATGCACGATATGTTGCATTGACAATGCCACGTGTATTGGGTCGTTTGCCATATGATCCAAAAGAAGGTATTGCCACTGAAGGCTTTAACTTCGTTGAAGAAGTTTCAGGTGAAAACCATAATGAATATTTATGGATGAACGCGGCTTATGCCTTTGGTACGCGTTTAACCAATGCTTTTGATATGCATGGTTGGTGTGCTGCGATTCGTGGTGTAGAAGGTGGTGGTTTAGTTGAAGGCTTGCCTGTCCATACGTTCAAAACCAATGATGGTGAAGTGGTCTTTAAATGCCCAACTGAAATTGCTATTACCGACCGTCGTGAAAAAGAGCTGAGTGATCTTGGTTTTATTCCGTTAGTTCATTGCAAAAATACTGATTATGCAGCATTTTTCGGTGCGCAATCGACGCAAAAACCTAAAAAATATGACAGCGATACAGCTAATGCAAACTCTGCATTGTCTAGCCAGATCCAATACATCATGGCAGTTTCACGTATTGCACATTATTTAAAAGCAATGATGCGTGACAAAGTAGGTAGTTTTGCATCAGCAGGTAATGTTGAGACCTTCTTAAATGAGTGGTTATCGCAATATGTATTACTTGATGATGGTGCATCTCAAGAAGCTAAAGCTCAGTATCCATTGCGTGAAGCTTCTGTAAAAGTTGTAGAAAATCCAGCTTTGCCTGGTCACTACAAATCTGTGGTTTTCTTAAGACCACATTTCCAGTTGGATGAGTTGTCTGTTTCATTACGACTTGTGACCGAGTTACCTCAGTCCTCAAATTAATTTGGGTCAACACTATAATAACTTTAAATAAATAGGTATTCAGAACAATGAAAGATATATACATTCAATTTCGTGGTAAGTACAAAGTAGACGGCGAATCTCGTGATGCAGAGCACAAGAGTTGGTTAGAAGTAAACTCTTGGACGCATAACATCCGTCAACCTAAATCTGCGACTTCTTCAAGTGTGGGTGGTCATACTGCAGAACGTGTAGAACATTCTGATATGGTGTTTGTTAAAGATTTAGACGCGACAAGCCCTAAACTTTGGGAAGCATGTTCAGCAGGTTATACATTTGATGAAGTTCAAATTGATTTCTACCGTGCGAATGGCGACAAACGTATTAAATATCTTCAAATCAAACTGAAACATGTGTTGGTTTCTAGCGTGACACCAACTGTAAACGATGAAGGTGTTCCACACGAATCATTTGGTTTGAAATATGCTGCAGTAGAGTGGACATATAACCAACAAGATATTAACGGTACTGCGAAAGGTGCTGTTACTAAGAAGTGGTCATTATCTAACAACACTGCTTCATACGCAGCGTAATAGATGGATTCAGATAGAGGCTAACTTGGGTAGCCTCTATTTTCATTTTTTTAAATATTTATAAGAAGATATGAATCTCGATCAGCTTTATCCTTATGGTTTTAGAACGACTTTATTTGACCGCTTATTACCAGCAGATGCTCAGCAAACTCAAGGTCTGTCTTTGCAAGAACTTCGTGAATCTGTTGCTTCCGATTTAGAGGATCTCCTCAATAGTCGTGTGGCAAAATTAGATGAACTAATTGATGACTTTCCATTAGCAAAAAAATCTATTTTGCAATTTGGCATTATCGATTTTGTGGGCTTATCGACAGCAAATCCATCGGATCGCGACAAAATTTGCCAGTCAATTGAGCAATCGATTGCTGCACATGAACCGCGTTTAAAACAGATTCGAGTCGAAATGCTCATGGATGGTCATAATATGGGGGCACTATGTTTAAGTATTCAGGCATATTTAAATATTCATCCTTTATACGAACCAGTTATTTTTGATGCCTTATTAAAACCAACAACACAACAATATGTTATTTCTCCAAGAGCTTAATGAAGTGGGTTATCTGTGATTGAAGAGCTGTTACCGTATTACGAAAAACAACTACAGGAATTTGGACAACAGTCCCGTGAGTTTGCCAGTAAATACCCCAAAATCGCCCAGCGTTTGTCTTTAAACCAAGAACAAATAGATGACCCGCATATTGAGCGTTTAATTCAAGCCTTTTCTTTAATTTCTGCACGGATTGATAAAAAACTTGCAGATAGTTATGACGTTTTTACCCGATCAATTTTTGAGGTGATGTTTCCTCAATATTTAAAACCATTTCCTGCATGTTCTGTGGTGAGCTTCGAAGATATAAATAAAATTAAGCAATTAACAGATCGACACGTTATTCCAAAGGCGACCAGTCTAAAAGCCAAAAGTACGCGCGGTGTTCAATGTGAATATCAGACGGTACAAGAAGTCACATTATTACCGATTCAATTAAAACAGCTCAATTTCAAAACTCATCCATCGGCACATATGCATTTAAATCAAAATGCCACATTGAGCTTAGGATTTGAAATTTTTTCGAATAAGCACGCTTTACTCAAAAATGAAACTTTGCCGATCTTTTTAGACGCTATTTCTAATTTTCCTTTGCAGGTTTTGGATAGTATTTTTAAATCCACTACAAGTTTTTCGATTCGTGTAGGGCAGCACATTTTTGATATTGCCAATCCATTTGAAATTATGGGCTTTGAAGAAGTTCAAAGTGTTCTACCTATCGATCAACATACGCATCATGCATATCGTTTACTGATGGAATATTTTTGTGTTCCTGAAAAATTCAATTTTTTAAATCTAAATCTAGATTTCATTAAGTTTTTAAGTTTAGAACATAGTGAATTTGATGTTCAAATGCACTTTAAACTCAATTTAAATGATCAAGCAGCGATTCGAAATTATTCTGAATTAAATGCTGCAAATTTTAAATTGTTTGCTACACCAATTGTTAATCTTTTCAATAAACAAGCAGAGCCGCAAAAGATTAATCATAAGCGAATGGAATATCCATTGGTGACAGATGCACACCATCCTGAATATTTTCAAGCCTATAGCATTTTAAAAATGAATATGGTGCGTGAAAAAAGTAACCAAGATGAAGTGTATTATCCGGTACTGCCTTTTTTTGCAATGAGTCATTATCATCAGGATAAAGTCCAGTTTTTTTATAGTTTAAATCCGCAGCAGATGAAGAATAAACATCAGGAATTAAACTATTCAATCATATCTCGTGCTTTAGACCCACATAGCACTCAGTCCGATTTTATTAGTACTGAACTACTATGTAGTAATCGTGAGTTACCTTACGAAAGTTATAATAAAGATCAAAATGCATTAACTCTGAATGATAGTAATTTGGCCCGTCGTGCCCTGATGCTCAAACGACCGTCGTTACCGTATTATTTTGAGCAAAATAAACAAGAACAGTGGCGGGTCATTTCACATTTATCTTTGAATAATATGTCTTTAATGAAAGGCGATACGGTCTCTCATATTAAAGAACTTTTGGAATTGTATAATTTACCTAAATCGAAAGAAAACCAAATTATTATCGACTCCATAAAAAATATTCAGTTTTCTACCACACAGAAACTTGTAGATAGTAAACCGTTTCCATTATTTGTCAGAGGTTTAAAAGTACAGCTCGATATCGATGCGGATATATTTAGAGGGCATAGCCTGTATATATTTAGTCAATTGCTAGCCCATATCTTTAATTTAAAAGTCAATATGAACAGCTTTGTCGATGTCTCGGTTTTTGATGCAAATAGTCAACAGGAGTTATACCAATGCGTGCAGAACGTTGGTGGCAAGAAAGCTCTGTAATTGACGGACTTTTCCAAGAACCGAAAGCCTACGAGTTTGTTCAAGCTACTCGTTTGTTAAGACATGCACCTTATGGAGCAGCTCAAGTCCATTGGGCTAATGACTTTGAGTTTAATAGTTCACTTAATTTGAACTTCCCGAACACTGAAATTGAAAGTTTAGAGTTCAACGATGAGAAAGTTGAACTGACAAATTTAATGGTGGGTTTAACGGGTATTCAAGGTGCATTACCTTATAGCTATACCAATAAGATTAAGCTCAGCGGGCGACATCAGCGACACGAAACACAAAAGTTTTTAGGGCTGTTTAATCATAAATTAACAGCACATTATGTTGATGCCAGTTTAAATTATCATTTACCTATTCGTTATGAAATCGAGCAGGATAATCACTATCTTGATATTTTACATGCATTAAATGGTTATATCCGTAGCCAGCATGATCAGCCAGATTTAGATGATTATTTTGCTGAATTCTCAGGTTTAATGCAGGGGCAAAACAATACAGCTTATGCATTAAAAACCATGCTGAATTGTATCTTTAAGCAGAAATTTGATATTCGAGAATTTATCCCTGAAACTTTTGTATTTGAAGAAGATCAGAGAACATGTTTAGGTGGATCTCAGCCGAGCTTATTGGGGCTGAATACTTTTTGTGGTGAGAAGATTCAACAGATTGACGAAAAAATTGAAATCGTGATTGGACCTTTAAATCATGAAGATTATTTAACATTTTTACCGAATCAGGCACGCAGCCTAAAATTAAAACAAATGATTCAAACTTGGTGCAGTCCAACATTAATGGTGGATGTGCGCTTAATTTTACAAAAAGAAGAAATAAAACCGGTGTGTTTAAATTCTTTGAGCGGAATTGGTTTAGCTCAGGGAGCATTTTTACAGCCGAATAAACAGGTCGATAATACAGAAACCTGTTATGCCTTAATGGGGAATTTATAATAATGCTGAAATTAATAATTGGAACCTTTAGTACGCTTTTTGTTTTGTGTACTGCTTTCGTGATTTTTTACTGGCGAGATACAGGCTATGACCCGACGGCTTTGGATCTGGTCACCTATTTTCTACTTCTTCCTGTCGCATTATGTGCGATTATTTTGTCGCCTTATTTGATTTATAAGAGCATTCAACATCAAAAAGAAAAAAAGCTTGAAGCTGAAAAACGTGCCGAGGAACAAGCTGAGCAACAACAACTTGAGGCCATTGAACAAGCAAAACCGAAGCCTGTCGATGTACAGCAATTTCGTTTAAATGTTTATTCTTCAGCGGCTTGGCATAGTTTTGGTGAAAATGAACAAATTATCCAAGATATTCAACAATTCAAAAGTCCTGAACTTGATGATAAATTATTCAATGCATACGGTTTGCCTGTTCTTTCATTTCGAATCAAAGATTTAGATGAACTTACTAGTGAAGAAGCAGATGATGAATTTAGTGCCATCACCATGCGTGAAAAACGAATCCAGTCACTTATTCAGCAACAACTAGAGCAACACGTAGAAAGTCTATTTTTAATCGCTGAGCATCTGAAGCAATCTGCACTCTTTTATGATAGTGAATTGGCATATCAGTACCGTATGCATCCGGGTTGGGTGGACCCAGATTATACGCAAGATGAACATCCAGAACATTTGGCGAACACTGCACAGCAAGTTTCACGTCTAAACCGTTTAAATGTCCATATTTTGCTTGCTGATAATTTGATTCATCAATGGAGTGATGATTATGCTCAGATTATTCAGCAGTATCTTTCCGACGGGTTTTCGATCATTCCTGAACAAATTCATATCGAGCCACATTTTATCGGCACTCAAGTCGCTTATTCAGAATGGTTAAGCATTTTAGAAATGATTTCAAAACAAAAGTCTGAAGTCAGTTTGATTCTCAATGCTGACTCTGAAATCGATCAAGAATGGATTGATGAAAAGATGTGGCTACAAGAAAAATACATTGCTGCAGAGTTTACATCGAGTTGGTGTTTGGCTGCTTCAGACGTTCAAGTTCGAGGCTTAATTCCAAATAAAGTGCTACAAGTGGTGGCACATGAGCCTGAGTTGAAACGTCATTTAGAGCTTCAAGCACTGAATAATTTAGATCAGTATGATCAAGAACAACCCTTTTTATTGATGTTAGATGATGCAACAGATATAAAAGTGGTGAAAAAATTACAGCATAAATTTAATGAAACCGCGATTGAAACCTATCATTTTTTATATACAAAACAGAATCTTGGAAATACCCAGCAATTGGCAAAAATTTTTGGATTCATGTTGGGTATGCACTTGCCAGAAGAGTTAACTGCCATGATTTATAGCACAGACCAAGAATCGACATTTGCTTTTATTCAAGCATTTTCAGTAGAAGATGAACTTGAACAAGAAACTGTTTAATTAGAATTAAGACGAAATTGAGAACATTGTGAACACACTATTTTATACGATCCTCGGTTATGTTTGGCAGTACGTCACCAATCCTAAAGCGATGGTGGCTTTGTCATTTTTTGTGGCTATTGTTGCCATGCATAATTCGATTCCGCAAAAGACTTTTTACATTGTGGTTGCTGTTTATATTCTCGGATTAATTCTGTGGGGTATTTATGAATTAGTGCAGCATTATCGTCATAAACAGCAAGGCGAAGAGCTGGCTGAGGCGATTGCCAAAGATAATGAAGCTGAATACGGCAAACAAAAGAATAAAGAAGAACTTGCGCTGATCAATCAGCAAATGAAAGACTCGATTCAACTTATCCGTAAATCAAAACTCGGCGACAAAAAGGGTAATGCAGCCCTATATGAATTACCTTGGTACATGGTGATTGGTAACCCAGCAGCGGGTAAAAGTTCAGCGATTTATAATTCTGGTCTTAGATTTCCATTTGAAGAAACTCATCAGAAAATGGTGTCGGCAGGTCTAAGTGGTACTCGTAACTGCGATTGGTTTTTCTCTACAGATGGTGTCTTACTCGATACCGCAGGTCGATATTCTGTTTATGCCGAAGACCATTCAGAATGGTTAGGTTTCTTAAATATTCTCAAAAAAAACCGTTCTAAAGCACCAATTAACGGTTTAATCGTGATTGTTTCTGTGGCTGAGCTTGTCAGTCAAAGCCCTGAAAAATCAATCAAATTAGCCAAAAACTTACGCGCACGTATACAGGATTTGACTGAACGTTTAGAAATTTTTGCGCCAGTGTATATCGTTTTTTCAAAAATGGATTTGATTGCCGGCTTTACTGAATTTTTTGATTGTTATGATAAGGATGAATTTGATCAAGTTTGGGGTGCAACACTGCCTTATGATCCAGACTCATCTGAGCATGCCGTTGAGATGTTCGAAAAGCATTATTCAATTTTATACGATGGTTTGAAGAGCGTCAGTACTACGCACTTAAGTCGTCGTCATTCGCAAAATATTTCTCCAAGTGTAATGACATTTCCACTTGAGTTTAAAAGTTTAAAGCCAGTGTTAAAAACTTTTATTGGTACGTTGTTTCAAGACAACCCTTATCAGTTTAAACCGGTATTCCGTGGGTTCTATTTCACCAGTGCATTGCAAGAAGGTGTGATTGAAAGTCCAATGACCGAGCAAATCGCTGAAGATTTTCATTTGGTGAAAAGTACGGATAGTGAGTTTGGCATTCCTACGAATTCTGTTTCGCAAGACCATGGTTATTTCTTAAAAGGACTCTTTTCAACCGTCATTTTAAAAGATAAAAATCTAGTTAAACAACATATCAATCCTGCACGTAAACGTCAGCGCTTTATGGCATTTATTGCTGCATTGTTATTGGTTGCTGTGGTGCTTGGGTTATGGGTTTGGTCGTATCGTAATAACCAACAACTCGTGGCGGAAGTTCAAGCTGACTTAGACAAAGTTGTGCAAATGGAAAGCCGTAGCGGAAGTGAGCTTTCGACTCAATTGGATGCATTGCTGATATTACAAGGACATTTACAGCAGCTCGATCATTTTGATGAAGATCGTCCATTGAAATATAGTTTTGGTTTATACCAAGGGAATAAAATCCGTGAAAAACTCAAAGTTGAGTATTTACGTGGAATTCAACAAATTGTATTAGCACCATCTCAGCAAAATATGGCGCAGTACTTACAACGTGTCAAAGCCAATGAAGCGACGTTGAAAGAAAATCACGTCAATGTGCAAATCACTCAAGCTGTGAAATCAAATCAGCCCTATTTAGAACCATCAGATACTAACCCTCAGGATGCATATAATGCACTGAAGGCTTATTTGATGATGAGCAATCATAAATATATGGAATCGAGCCATTTGAGTGACCAAGTTACTCGTTTCTGGCGTTCATGGTTAGATTCAAATCGTGGTCAAATGCCACGCGGGGAAATGATTCAAAAAGCCGAACAAGTTTTATCTTATGCGATGACTTTAGCTGCTGATCCTGCGTTCCCACAAATGGAATCTGATCCTTTATTGGTAGATCAAACACGTCAATTATTAACGGCTGTTACTATGGGTATTCCTGCACGTGACCGCGTTTATAATGAAATTAAAATGCGTGGTTCGGTACGTTTCCCTGCGGTGACAGTGAAGCAAATATTAGGTGAAACAAGCCAAAACAGCATGTTAGGTAGTTATGCCTTGCCGGGTATTTTTACTTACCAAGCATGGAATGATTATGTAAAAGATGCGATTAACCAAGCTGCGAATAATCCGACAGATACCCAAGACTGGGTACTCAATACCAATCGATCGGATGACCTGACGTTTAGTGGTAGTCCAGATCAAATCAGTAAACAGTTAACCGAACTATATAAGCAGGAATATATCGCTGAATGGCGTAAATTCTTAAATGCTGTGCATTATGGCAAAGGCGCAGATGTCGCTCAGCAGTCACGTTTCATTGATATTTTAGGTGAACCTGAAAATTCGCCAATTCGTAAAGTGGTTGACCGTATTGCGAAAGAAACCAGCTGGGATAATCCAATTGTTCAAGCAGAACTGGCAGCACCTCAGAAAGGCTTTATTGCGTGGTTTAAACGTAAAGTTCTCAGCCGTGATGATGCGCAGCAGGCACAGCAAGTGGCTTCTAAAGCCGGTCAAGGTGTTATTGCAAAAGAGTTTGATGTGTTCTATCAATTGGTTCGTAAGCGCGATGATCAGCAAAACAAATCTATTTTAGATGAATACATGCTGTCTTTGAGTCAAGTACGTAGTAAGTTCAATGACTTAAAGAGTGGTGGTGATATGGGGCCTGCAAGCATGACATTGGTGAAACAAACCATCAATGATCAAAGCTCTGTCTTTAATAGCACGCAAAAATTTGTGGATGAAAAAATGTCTGTGGGTCTGAATGAATTAGACCAGCAGTTGATTCAAAAGCTCTTTATGCAGCCGGTGACCCAGTCATTTGAAGTATTACTGATCCCAGCTCAAAACGAAATTAATAAGTTATGGGCAATGCAAGCGTATCAACCATTTACAACCAATCTTGCACCTAAATATCCATTTAATAGCAATGCTACTTTACAAGCGACCAGTAATGAAATTAGCCAAATTTTTGGTGAAAACGGAAGTATCGCTCGCTTTGTAAAAGAATATTTAGATCCATTGGTGATTCGTCGAGGCTATACCTTAACCACGAAAACATGGAAAGATTTGGGCATTGGTTTAAATCCACAATTTGTAGCGAACTTCCAACGCTATGTTGCGCCAAGTAATGGCGTTGCTACAGGGGAATTGAGTCAAGCAGCACCTGCGGCAACCAATCAATCGAACTTCCAGTTCTTCCCATTAGAAAATACACAGTTGCTTTCATATACCATTGATATTGATGGTCAGCGTATGGTGTATGAAAACGGTGTTCAGCAATGGGTGAACTTCGTTTGGCCAAATAAAGGGGCAATTCCGGGTGCACGAATTACCGCGATTGACTTAGATGGTCAAACTCATACCATTTTTGATGAGCCGGGTGAATATGGTATTAACCGATTGGTTGAAGGCGCTCAGCGTACACAAAATGGTAATTCATTTGAAATGGTGTGGCGTAGCAAACAAAATCCAAAAGTGTTTGTTAAAGTGAATTTCCGTTTAATTAGTGGTAACGCATCTGGCCCAACTACAGGTTCAGGCTATTCAGGTATGACTCTTGTTGATCAAGTGGTGACGAATAAAGGTGTTCGTGTCGTCGCAGCGCAAACGATGCCTGCAGGACAAGCGCCTGTAGCGCCAGTGACTTCACCGATGAGTGTTGTACAAGGAACAGCAACACCATGATGATGAATTTAAAAATGAGAGCGGTGGCATTCGTGCAAAAGAACAAGGAGTGTGACGATGTATGAAGTGAGAACGACACCGCTGTATTATGGAAAATGTCCAGCTCGTGGTGACTTCTTAAAGAGCCGTGAACAATATTCACTGATTCAGTTAATCGATCAGTGGATCACGGAGGCGCTTGAGTTCGCTATGCGTTCAGACAATTTTAATGCAGCGTATAACTCACTGCCTTCATTAGATTTCTTTATTGCCAGTCCAAAAGATAAGCGTTTTTTGGTTGCCAATTTGATTAGTAGTGAAGACAGTTCAAAGCGTCAATTTCCAATGGTGCTCGCTCATCTGCTAGAAATCGATGATCCTTTCGATAATATTTTGTATGCACCATATCGTTATAAACAAACCTTAATTGACTTATATCAGCGTAACCGAGTGATGCGTTCTATTCGCGATCCCGATATTTTGCTCGATAAATTAGGCAAACTGAATAACGAAATTCAAGTGTTCGGGACAGAAGAAACCTCTTCTTTTTATGAGCATCATACGTTGCATTCATTTGCACGTTTATTGAATTTTACGCCTTATCAGTTGGCGCAAAGCATGATTGGTCTCGGTTTGCTGCTACAACCGATTATTCATCAGGGCACGTCTCGGTTGAATAAAGTGTTGATTTTACCGATCAATAATATTAGTTACTGTTATGAAATTGCGGCTTTTTGGGTCAATTTAATTAGTCGCTTTGTCGAAAACCAAGATGCTGAATTACTCATTGGCATCCTACACAGTGATTCGCCAGTTTTACTGTTTGGTTTTCAAGGCGCTGATATTACAGCGCTGAGTGATGTATTTACCCAAAACATGCAAAGTGATCATTGGGTTTCCTTGATTGATGCTAGTTGGATTGATCCTTATCTTGAACAAAATGCAGGCTTAGCCGTTTTGGAACAGTCTTTGAGTGAGCGCCAGATCAGCCTTATTCATGGCATTAAACTTTTTAGACAGACTTTTATAGAAGAATAATGATGCAAAGAATCTTACCAATGTTGCCCAAATTTCTTGCGAGTGTGTACATTTTAGGTTGTTCGACTTTGCTTTGGGCAGAGCCTATTGTGATTGAAGGTGCTGTACCGAATGAAGCAACCAAGCAAGAAATATTAAATAAAGCCTATTTGACCTATGGTCAGGCAAATGTGGTTGATAAAATTCAGGTTCGAGCGGTTACAGCACCCAATGGTTGGGGCAATAGCGTAAGCCAAATGATTAATGATGACTTAAAAAAAGTAAAACAGGGGAAACTCTCTGTACGCGGAACGCAAGTCGATTTAAGTGGCAAGATGTCAAATCAAAATGATATCCAACCAACGACCACCAAGTTTCAGTCTTTGGTCACAGCACCTTTTCGTTTCAATGCACAGCTTTCTGTCAATCAGGCTGAACAGGCTATTATTGATGCGGCTTTACGTAATCGTATTATCGAATTTGAATCGGGAAGTGCTATTTTAGCGCCATCTGGGGTACAGATCTTAGATGAAATGGTTGTCGCACTGAATCGCGTCGGTGGGAAAAAAGTACGAATTATTGGTCACACAGACAGCTCGGGGAATCCTGAGAAAAACTTAAGTTTAAGCCAAGATCGTGCTAATGCAGTTAAAAACTACCTGATTTCAAAAAATATTGCAGCGGCGAACTTAAGTACTGAAGGGATGGGCTCAAATAAGCCTGTAGCAGACAATGCTACGCCTGAAGGCCGTAAGAAAAACCGTCGTATTGAGTTTGAAGTACTGTAACTTTTTCAACTTAACTGCAACGGCTAATGCAATGAATGAACCCAGTGTATCTAGACTGGGTTTTTTTATGCCAATTGACTCAGTCGATTATTTGATAACTGAAAACGACATTTTTAAAGCAGCAATGTTATAACTAAATAAGACTATATTTTGAATAGGTCTAAAGCTTTAATTTTTGCATTTTATACCACTAAAGCATTCATATTTTGAGCAATAAAACAGTGGATTCTAAAATCAATTAAGGTTAAAACATAAGAATCAGTTTTGGATATGCGTTTCATATCTACTGCTTTAACCTTGTCGATAAAGAATAATCACTTTTGACATGGTGCAAAGTTTTAAAAAATCTGCAGGACAGTGCGGAAAAACAACAACTCAATATGGATGAATGTGGGAGCAAAGAATGCTTGGTAATATGATGTTTAAACCGCTTTTGATTAGTAGCATGATTGAACATGCGGGTCGCTATCATGCGGATAGTTTAGTCATTTCAAAAAATACAGACACGACGATTACGAAAACCACTTGGGGTGAAGTCCATAAAAATTCAAAACGATTTGCCAATGTTCTTGCATCACTCGGTTTAAATTTAGGGGATCGTGTTGCGACCATCGCTTGGAATAACCATCGTCACTTAGAGTCTTGGTACGCTATTTCAGGTAGTGGTTATGTCTGTCACACTATTAATCCGCGTTTATTTCCAGAACAATTAATTTTTATCATCAATGATGCCGCAGACCGCGTGATGTTATTTGATAAAACCTTTTTGCCGTTAATCAAAGCAGTAAAACCACTATTAAAATCTGTTGAACATTTTATTTGTTTAGATGCACCAGATGCAGCAATTGTCGAAGCGGTGCCAGATGTTAAATTTTATGATGAACTTATTGCGGGACAATCTGCAGACTATACATGGCCAGAATTAGATGAATTATCGGCTAGTTCTTTATGTTATACCTCTGGTACCACAGGCAATCCGAAAGGTGTGTTGTATAGCCATCGTTCAACAGTCTTACACAGTTATGCGATTTGTATGCCGGATTCATTAAATATCTCAGCGCGGGATATTATGATGCCTGTTGTGCCGATGTTCCATGTCAATGCATGGGGTACGCCATATGCTGCGGCAATGGTGGGATGTACTTTAGTGCTGCCAGGCCCAGGTTTAGATGGAGCAAGCCTGACGCAAATGATTGATGACTATAAAGTATCCGTTGCATTGGGTGTTCCAACGATTTGGCAGGGTTTAATTAATGCTGCGCAACAAGCGGGTAGTCAGCTCCAAAGTTTAGTGCGTAATGTGGTGGGTGGATCTGCTTGTCCTCCTGCGATGTTAAAAGTGTTTAAAGAACAATTTAACTGTGAAACGATTCATGCTTGGGGAATGACCGAAACCAGTCCATTAGGTTCTTCAAACCAGTTTAAAGCCAAACATTTGTTATTATCTGAAGAAGAACAATTACAAGTACGATTATCACAAGGTCGTCCACCATTTGGGGTCGATTTACGTATTACCGATGAAGAAAACGGTACACACGAAGTTGCACGTGATGGCGAAACGACGGGTAATTTACAGATCCAAGGGCATTGGATTATTGGCAATTACTTTGGCAAAACAGAGTCTCCATTAACCTCAGATGGTTGGTTTGATACAGGGGATATTGCAACCCTGAATGAGGATGGTTTCTTAAAAATTAGTGACCGTTCAAAAGATTTGATCAAATCTGGCGGTGAATGGATTTCTTCTGTTGAGTTAGAAAATTTAGCTATGGGACATCCTAAAATTGCAATGGCGGCAGTGATTGCAGCAACCCATCCAAAATGGGATGAGCGTCCTGTATTGATTGCAATTAAAAAGCCAGATGTCGATTTATCTGATACAGAAATTTTGGATTATTATGCAGATAAAGTCGCTAAATGGCAGGTGCCAGATAAAGTAATTTTCGTGGATGCTATTCCTTTGAGCGGAACAGGTAAAATGCTGAAAAAAGATCTACGTGAGCAATTTGGTGCTGTACTACTTGAAAGCTAACTTACTGTAAGTTACCAACTAAATATTGGTAAAGAGCAAAACGCAAAGGTGATATGCCTTTGCATTTTTTTATAAAAACTTAAATTTTGATAAATACTATATTCTTAATATCAGGTTTTTAAATAAATTTTTTTCAACGAATCTATAACCAAGTTCAATGAATAATCTAGCCCTGTTGGGTCGCATTCAATTCAATAAAAGCGTAAATTGATGAGGCATCCACCGTTAAACCACCTTTCTTATGTTTCCAGTTTGGATCTTGTTCACTTTAATGGCTGCTTTTATGCAGTCATGGCGCAATGCATTTCAAAAACAACTCAGTACCACTGTTGATGTGTATGGTGTCACCCTTGCACGGTTTATTTTTGGGCTCCCATTTGCCTGCATTTATTTATTTGTGCTGTACCAACAACAGCCTGTGACTCAGGTGACCACATTTACACCTATGTTTTGGATCTATGTGGTGATTGCAGGACTAAGTCAAATTTTAGCGACGATTTTAATGGTCTTGCTTTTTAAGCAAAAGAATTATGCCATCGGCGTCGGTTTAGCGAAAAGTGAAGCCATCTTTGCGGCCATAGTGGGGGTGATTTTCTTAAGTGAACATTTAAGTTTATTTGGTTGGATTGGTGTTTTGGTTGGTGGCATAGCCGTTTTTCTTTTAAGCAAAGGTTCTCAACGACAAAAGTTATCTTTGCCAACTTTATGCATCGGTGTAGGGAGTGGATTAAGTTTTGCTATTACCTCTTTATTGGTTCGTGAAGCCAGTTTAGAGCTAAGTGATTTACCGACTTTGCATCGTGCGGCGTGGGTATTGTTGAGTGTAATTGGCTTTCAATGTGTGATTATGCTGCTGTACCTCAGTCTATTTAGCCGCAAAACGCTCATTGCCATGTGGGATAGAGTCGGTCTGACCTTTCGCGTTAGTGTCTGTAGCTTTCTAGCATCCTTGGGCTGGTTTACTGCTATGAGTATGCAAACGGTTGCGATTGTCAAAACCCTAGGTCAAATCGAAATATTATTTAGCCTCTTAATCTCTGCCTATTTCTTTAAGGAAAAACTCGCAAGAACCGATCATTGGGGATTAGCCCTTGTGGTGATTGCGGCCATTATGGTGATTTGGGCTTAATGTGTGCTTTAAACAGTCATGAAAGCAAATTAAGGCCAAATTTAAGTTAGTTTTTCGAATATATTTTTAATTAAATATGAGAAATATTTGATGTCCACTAGGATATTTATCATTGAATTGTTTATGATTTAAAGGGTGAGTAAACTTTAAACATGATTGAAAATGCTCAAGTTGTTCAATCTATATATTTATTTTTCAAATTTTAGCGTTAAATTTTTTTTATTATTTTTTATTTATATTGCCAATATAAACAATGTATTGATGGGAGGGCTTAAATTTGGAAATACTCATACAAACTTTATCCTTCCCAGCGTTGTTAACGATTTTAGCTTCGGCTTTAGGCAGTGGATTGCTCATCGGTTTGGAGCGTCAACGTAACAACAATTTGGACAGTGAACAGAGCTTTGCCGGTTTACGCTCATTTACCATTTGTGCGCTGTTTGGAGCATTGTGTTTTTTAATCCATTTAGCTGTTGGTGTAATCGGTGCAATTGTCGTCAGTATGTTTAGCTATTATGGATTAAGCCAGCAAAAACAAGATATTGGCACAACCACAGAACTTGCTTTTGTTATGACCTATTTAATCGGCGCTGCTTGTGTTTTTAATATTCCACTTGCTGCGTGTTTGGCTGTGGTGCTGACCCTCATATTAGTTGGAAAAAAAGGCTTACATCATTTTGCAGCGCATTGGATCAAAGACTATGAGTTAAGAGATGGAGTCTTTTTACTGGCATTGATCCTAATTGCCTTACCTTTAACTCCGAATCAAGCCTATTGGGGTTCAGTATTAAATCCCTATGTGATTTTAAAATTACTGATATTGATCTTGGTGGTGCAGTCATTAGCGCACATCGCCAAGCGGCTATTATCCTCTGATAAAGCCATTATTTTATCGGCCTTGGCATCAGGTTTTGTGTCGAGCACAGCAACAATCGCAAGCTTAGGCATGGAAGTACGAGCAGGAAAAGCCAGTGCCAAAAGTAATGCAGGGGCAGGACTTTTTTCATGTGTTGCGACATTGGTTCAACTTTTGATCATTGTCCTTGGGGTGAGTTTTGCATGGTTTAAAATATTAGTTATACCAAGTATCGTCGGCATCTTGATATTAGTCCTTGCTGCGCTATATCTGATTTATGGCTCATCTCAAGTTCAGCATAATAAAGAGTCAGAACCCGAAATGCTTCGTGTAGAAGCGAATGAACCAGCACAGTTAGAAAAGACTGATAGTCGAATGTTTAGCTTAAAACAGGCGGCAATCATTGCCATCACGCTTACTTTGATCCAAGCACTTGTGTATGGATTAAATCTCGCTTTAGGTGATAAAGGCTTAATTTTAGGGACATTATTAGCATCACTCTTTGAAGTCCATGCAGCTATGGCAACCGTGGTGATGCAAGGTAATATCGACAATTTAACATTGGTTTATGCTGTGGTGATTGGATTATCAGCCCATGCGATTTCAAAATGTGTGAATGCATTTCTCACAGGTGGATGGAAATATTTTCTATATTTTGCACCAACACAGTTACTTCACATGCTGTGCCTAATCGCGGTTTTGTTATTCAGTTTAAGATAATCAGAGGCAATTAACTGCGCCATATTATTCATGACGCAATTGCATTAATTTTGCTTTTATTTGTGGCCAACTGGTTGAAATCCAACATACCAGCGAACCGAATGTCACCAAAATGGCACCATGCCAAAAACTTAAACTCAGTGGTGTCTGTAATATAAACATTGAAATAACCGAAGAAAAAATCGGACTAAAATACGATAAAGTCACCAATATCGTAATATTGCCTTTTATAATACCTACATTCCACGCTGCATAGCCCAATGCAGTCACGATGGACACGATTAACATATACATACCGGTATGTAAGTCTACGGTAGGCATTCGCGGAATACCGTGAAATATCAACATTTTTAGCCATAGTATAATGGTAATTACGACGAAAAAGAATGAAATAGGGTTATGTCCATGACTGTATTTACGTGTAATCACACAGTAGAGTGATCATAAACTCGCGCCCATAAAAGCAAGAAAATAGCTTAATGGATTGGACTGAATGTTGGTAAAGACTGTAGACCAGTTAAAACTTCCATTACCCGTTTGGATTAAAATAATGCCGCCCAAACTAATGACTAAACCAATGATTACGAAAAAGTTAAATTTTAATTCTTTAAATAATATTAACGCGGCAATTGAAAGAAACAGAAGTTTATGAATATTATATTAGGTTTATCTATATTTTTGTAATTTATTTATTTTCAATATATTGCATTGTTGAGTGAAGAGTAAAATTTAAAAATTATGAGTAAATATTTTTTTTAATATTTTGTAGAGTTTTGCTCGTTTATGGCTCTATTGCATAAAGATTCTTAAGACAGACCACCATAAGTCACTAAAACTTATGTAACTTACTTGGATGTGAGGTGGGCCTAATCAAAATCTTTTGTCTTCTCCAAAGCGTGGATTAATCAATTGCTAGCCAATCTTATTGTTTGAATCTTTTATTTGGAACTGAGTGAAAATGACTTATGAATATAAATTAATTTTCAGAGTTAGGTGTGTTGATTTTACAAAGACATTTGATCATGATGCTTTAAATTTATCAATAATTAAGTATAGTTATACCATTAAAAAATTACTAGATTAAACAAACAATGAGAATGCATATTTTTTTAAATTCCTTACTTACGATGTATTGTTCAATTTCAATATTTATGGTCATTTTTATATATTTTTTATCTAATTGGCAAATATGGGAAAAACATTTTACATTCATTAGTTTAATATCATTCTTAATACTGGCAATTTGTTTTTACTTTAAATATAACGAAAAATTGAATGATGATGATATTTTGTTCAAGCAGTTACCAATGAAAGTATGGTTACCAATAAGTACTTCAACTATACTATTTTTAAACATAAATTTGGGTTTTATCTTATTTATATTGGCAGTGCTTACGATAGTAATTACAGCTAATATATGGTTTTTTACACTTTGTATTTTTATTATTTGGAATGCAATAATTTGTCATCCTCATATTTGGTTTGTAGATTCAATTGATTTAAAACAAGATATAAAAAATAAAACAAATGAATTTGAGAGTGTAAGACAGGAGAAAGGTGATTTTGAATATTTTAATGATGGTTTCACATACACTATAACTGGGCCTGAAATAAGCACTAAAACTATATTATGGAAAGATATTCAAAGTATAGATGTCGTACGCCAAGATCTTGGAACCATTGATGAGATTCAACTCTATATATTGTGTTCAAATACAATCATTTATATTACCGAAAATACACCGGGTTATTACTATTTCATTGATCAACTGCATCAGAATTTTCCAGAAATAGATGAAATTTGGCAAATTTCAATCATTGCAGATGATTCAGGGCAACCATTCAATATTTTAAAAAAAGGCAATGGTCATTGATATGAAAAGTTATTTAGCCGTCTACGATATTGGCGTATAATTTGCTTGCTTCTACCTAATTTTTTACTGTTTGATATAACAAATTAGGAAGTTGAAGTGACTACAGGCTACTTACGCGGGCAAGACTTAATTGACCAGATCCAACAACAGGATTATTCCAGAGACCTAATTGGATATCATGGCGATGTACCTCAAGTCGTATGGCCTAATCAGGCACGTATCGCAGTGCAGTTTGTGTTGAACTATGAAGAGGGTGGAGAAAACCATATCGAACATGGGGATGCAGGATCAGAACAATTCTTATCCGATATTATTGGAGCGGCCAGTTTTCCTGCCAAACATATGTCGATGGACTCGATGTATGAATATGGCTCCAGAGCCGGTTTTTGGCGGATTCATGAAGAATTTAAAAAACGTGATTTACCCATGACGATCTTTGGCGTTGGTATGGCTTTAGCGCGCAATCCTTATATCGTCGATGCGATCAGACAATCCAACTATGATGTCGTTTCACATGGTCAACGCTGGTTACATTATCAGGATATGCCGATAGAGCTAGAACGTCAGCACATGGATCAGGCAATTAGTGTGCTTGAAGCTTTATTTGGAAGGACGCCTATTGGCTGGTACACAGGGCGTGACAGTCCCAACACACGTCAGCTATTGGCTGAATTTCCGCAAATTAAATATGACTGCGATCACTATGGTGATGATTTACCTTTTTGGAGTCGTTTGACAAATGAAAATGGTCGAACCCGTCCACATTTAATTATTCCTTATACACTCGAAAGCAATGATATGAAGTTTTGTTCACCGGGTGGTTTCAACAGTGGTGAACAATTTTATCAATACCTTAAAGACGCTTTTGGTGTGCTATATGCAGAAGGTGAAAGCGCGCCAAAAATGTTATCGATAGGGATGCATTGTCGTATTTTAGGGCGACCAGGCCGTTTTAAAGCACTACAACGATTCTTAGATTATGTGCAATCACATGAAAAAGTCTGGATCTGTCGCCGTGGTGATATCGCGGAACATTGGTATACACATCATGCAGTCTAGTAAAAAAATATTTGGATAAAGAGGAGCTTAGCTCCTCTTTTTTTAGGCCTGTACTTAGGTAACTGACATCATAGACCTAGGTTGGCACTGATATTGCAAAACTAAATTTGAACAATCATTCAATAATTTTAGGCGAATTTATAGTGCAACTTGTTGAATTTAATAAAGCATCCGAAGCAGATGTAAAAACTTTTTTAAAGCACTGTGTGCAAATTGAAGGCTGGGCAGAACACATTGTAGCGCAGCGTCCTTATACCTCTATCACCCAAATCACAGAGCAAGCAGTAAAAGCTGCAAATGCTTGGACTTGGGATGAAATCAAAAATGCTCTAGATAACCATCCACGGATTGGTGAAAAAAAGGCACAGGCAGAATTAAGTAGTTTGGAACAACAATTTTCTAATCGAGAACAGTCTGAAATTTCAGCAGATGAAGAAACTCAATTTGCATTGCTCAAAGGCAATATCGCGTATGAGAAAAAGTACGGTTATCTCTTTTTAATCAAAGCCTCTGGCCTCAGTAGTGAAGATGTACTACAGGCGCTGCAATATCGATTATTGAATGATCCTGAAACCGAAAAAAGAATTGTTCATCATCAACTGGCTGAAATTGCCTTATTAAGATTAAAACAGGAGCTTAGCGCATGATTAGCTCACATATTTTAGACACCAATCTGGGTAAACCTGCAGTGAACGTCAGCATTCAATTATTTAATGCACACGGAGAGTTGCTAGGTTCAGCCCAAACCAATGCTGATGGTCGCGTTAATGATTTTGCGCTGAAGGACTTTACAGCAGGGGCTTATAGCCTTGAATTTGCGACAGCTGAATATTTTCAGACTTTAAATACCGAAACCTTTTTTTCAAAAGCTGTGATTCATTTTTATGTAAAAGATGCCTCACAGCATTTTCATATTCCATTACTCATCAGCCCATTTGCATATTCAACGTATCGTGGCAGCTAAGAGCAAAGTTAAAAAATAAGGGATATAAAAATGGCTGAACAAGATAAAACAGTTTCACCAGAACATGAATATTTAGGCGCAGGGAAAAGCCTTGCCTATGGTCTACAGCATGTATTAACCATGTATGGCGGTATTATCGCTCCGCCATTGATTATTGGTACAGCCGCGGGACTTGAACCTGCGCAAATCGGTTTATTGATTGCGGCAGCGCTTTTTGTGGGTGGCTTGGCGACCATACTACAAACCGTAGGTGTAAAATATATCGGTGCAAAATTACCCTTAGTTCAAGGGGTTTCATTTGCAGGTGTGGCGACGATGATTGCCATAGTAACCGCAGGCGGTGGGCTTTCTGCTGTTTATGGTGCGGTGATTGTTGCATCTCTAATTGGCTTTTTTCTAGCACCTTATTTTTCAAAAATTATTCGTTTTTTCCCACCGATTGTGACTGGCTGTGTGATCACCGTGATTGGTCTTTCATTGCTGCCTTTAGCGGTACGCTGGATGATGGGGGGGAACAATAAAGCACCAGACTGGGGAAGTGCTGAGAACATCAGTTTGGCATTTTTAACTTTGGGTATTGTGATTGCGCTGAATTTAACCCGTAATGCAACCATCCGACGTTTATCTATTTTGTTGGCCATTGTCTTCGGTACAGTGCTGGCTTATGCCTTTGGCTTTGGCGATTTTTCTAAAGTTGCAAATGGTAACTGGATTCAATTTCCAAGCTTCTTTGCTTTTGGTATGCCAACTTTTGAGTTAAGTGCCATTATTACCATGCTGATCGTGACTTTAGTGATTATGACTGAAACCACAGCAGATATTATTGCCGTTGGGGAAATTGTTGGTACTAAAGTGGATGCTGAGCGTATTACCAATGGCTTACGTGCAGATATGCTATCTAGTGCAGCAGCGCCAATTTTCGGTTCATTTATGCAAAGTGCTTTTGCACAAAATGTCGGTTTAGTAGCGATTACTGGCGTTAAAAGTCGCTTTGTTGTCGCAGCGGGTGGGATGATCTTGGTCGTCTTAGGCGTTCTACCAATTATGGGGCGACTGATTGCAGCAATTCCTGTCCCTGTATTAGGTGGTGCTGGTTTAGTTTTGTTTGGAACGGTTGCGGCAAGTGGTATTCGTACCTTGGCGAAAATTGACTATAACGAGCAAAAGAACCTCATCATTGTTGCGACTGCGATTGCAGCAGGGATGATTCCAATTATCGATCATTCTTTCTATGCCAACTTCCCGAAATGGGTGCAAACACTCTTTCATTCAGGCATTAGTTCGACTTGTTTGATGGCGATTATTTTAAATATTGTGTTCAATCATCTGAATTTATTTAAAAATAAAGAAGTGACTATGGGCAAAGATCAGGTTAAAAAACCAAGCATGGCGATAGATGTGCAACATTAATCATTGCCAATCTTGAGTCTTGAACCATACGATGATTCATAGAATATAGTTTGTATAGAATAAATAAAGCCCTCTAAATTGAGGGCTTTTTTAATGCGTTATGTTTAAATTAAATAATATCAAGAGATGAAATAAATTATGTATTAACAGATGGTTAGATGGTTTTTAGTCTATTTAACTCTAAGTATTTAAGCTAAAAAAATTAATTTGAAATGTGAATAGGCGTAGGGAACTGGAACACATCACAATTATGTCCAGTGCCAATCCGATCGATGACGGCAAAGCTACTGGGTGCTTCGAGTGTCAGGAGAGGATGATGCCATGTTCCTGCACGATAGTTGACTCCTTGGCTACCATCAGTGATGAAAGCACATAGCTGTGTAAGATCAGGGCTGTGATCATCCAACGCAGGTGCAACTACCACTAAAAAAGCCTGCGCTTGCATTGGAATAAACGCTTGTGAACCGTTGGGATGACGCTCTAACATCGAAATCGTAAATGGCAATTCAGTGGTTTTGATATTTCTAAAGATGCTAATTCCAGCAACCGCATCACCTGAAATTTCTGTTTCCACGAGGGCATGATATCGCTCTGTATGTGTGTCATTGATGTGGAAAAAATCATGTCCAGTCGTGCAAATGACCTCTCCAAAAGGCGCAAAGCCTTCAATACTTAGAGCTTGTATTTTTATGCTATGTGTCATGTTTAGATATCTTAGTAAGGCATTTAATTAAAAAAATTGAAACCATACACATAGGAAGCACGAAGGCTTCCTATTTTATCAATATTGCAATTAAGGATGTATTTTTCCCCATAACCGTATGCGACTAATCCCCCCGTCAGGAATCATATTGATGCGGATATGCGATATTTTTTCATGCTTTAAAATCTCACTGACGAAGCTATGAATGTGATCCATCTGCATGTCTTGTGAATCTAGCAAAAACGGCCAGAACATACTTTGCGGAATCAGTTGAGGGTCAGTGGCATCTTCCACATAGATCGCTTGTATGGAAACCTGCGCAGGGAAGTTGCCTTTAAAATGGGCAGTATCAATATCAATTTTTTCAATTGCACCAGATTGACCCAAAGCCAAAATACACCAGTCAAAACCTGGTGCACGGCGACGTTTAGTTTCCCAACCATCTCCCATATTGATGCCGCGACCAGGGTTAATTAAGTTTCGTGGATGTCCAAAATGAGCATCACTATAAGCAACAACACGTCCACCATTTTCTAGCGCAACGAGGTCTAAAGTGTTCGTACTATCTTGAATCTGAACCTGAACTTCACCATAGACTTTAAATCGCGCAATACCGCCGTCTGGATATATATTTAAACGCACATGGGTAAAAACCTGATCAGTTGAGACCTTCAATATATGGTGTTGGCTCGGGCCCAATACGGTATTGTCTAAGATATTGACCCATGCTGCCTGTGCTAGCTCGCCATTTGGTGCAAAGCAGGCTTCAACTGATGCGGAAGCTGGATAATTCCCTGTAAAGAATGTTGTATCAATATCTAAGGCTTGAATTCGTCCAGCAACACCGAGTTGGATGATTGCCCAATCATAACCAGCATGGCGTTTACGACGCGTTTCCCAACCATCCATCCATTTGCCATGCTCATCAAATTTATTTTCGACGAAGATAGGTGCATTAAATTGAAGCATGCGTTTTGATTCTGCAAAAAAATCATCTGAACATTCAAGTATTTTTGCACCAATACGGTCATCTGCTAAATTTGTAAGTGTCTGTAATTGTGCAGGAATATCAAAACTAGGTGCTAGTAAAGTCGCCATATATATAATCCATTCACTATTTTCATTTAAAACATATGCATTTTGTTTTTAGTGTTAAAAATTTAACATTTGATAAAAACAAGCATTTACACGTGTTTAGAAGCACAGCGTGTGCCAACTTTAGAATTTTTTATTGCTTGTTTGAAAAAATGGCATGCTTTTCGCTTTTTAGGAGAAAGATATTTAAAAAAACACAGGGGAGTTATAGATGGACATTACAATTATTGGTGCAGGTATGGCGGGCCTAACGACAGGGATCGCTTTGAAAAAATTCGGACACCAAGTAACCATCTATGAACAGGCAGAACAAATTTTACCTGTTGGAGCCGCTATTTCTTTATGGTCTAACGGTGTCAAATGTTTGAACTATTTGGGGCTAACCGAACAAGTCGAAAAGCTCGGTGGCAAGATGGATCATTTAGCCTATATCGATGGTTTAACGGGCGATGTTATGACGCAGTTTAGTCTGTTTCCTTTAATCGAAGAAGTTGGTCAGCGACCTTATCCTGTTTCACGTGCAGACTTACAAAATATGCTCATGGATGAATTTGGTCGTGAGAATATTCATCTAGGCAAAAAAATGGTGAGTTTCTCAGAACAAGATAATCAAGTGATCACACATTTTGCCGATGGAAGCGAGGTTCAGGCTGATTTATTGGTTGGCGCCGATGGTACACATTCATTGACACGGGCGTATGTATTGGGGGAACAAGTTGAGCGCCGCTATGCAGGTTATGTCAATTGGAACGGTTTAGTCGACATTTCTGAAGAATTTGCTGCGGCAGATCAATGGACAACATTTGTAGGAGAAGGTAAACGCGTTTCGCTGATGCCCGTTGCCGACAACCGATTCTATTTCTTCTTTGATGTACCTTTAGCAGCAGGCTTAGAAAATGACCGCACACAATATCAGGCCTTATTTAAAGAATACTTTAAGGGCTGGTGTGAACCGGTTCAAAAGCTAATTGATGCCGTAGATACCCAAAAAACCAATCGGGTAGAAATTCATGATATTGAGCCTTTTGCAGATTTTCACAAAGGTCGTGTGGTGATAGTGGGTGATGCAGCACACAGCACAACGCCTGATATTGGACAAGGTGGTTGCCAAGCAATGGAAGATGCAATTTATTTAGCTCGTTCTTTGCAAATCAATACTTTGGGCTTACAAGATTCATTGCGTCGTTATCAAAATAAACGTAATGAACGTGCTAATGAATTGGTTCTGCGAGCGCGTAAACGTTGTGATGTGACGCATATGAAAGATGAAAGTGTGACGCGCGAATGGTATGCAGAACTGCGTAAAGAACAAGGCAATCATATTATGAAAGGCATCATTAGTAATATTGTAGGCAATCCATTGGATTAAAAAAATAAACTAATAAAACTTTAGCTTTCAGCAGCCAGTACGGGTTATTCGCACTGGCTTTTTTTTAAATAATTATTTGCTATTACAACGCCAAAATATTGGTTTTAGGGGGTCATGGATTTTAAATTGATTTTAATTTCTTCCATTTTTTCCACCAAATGATTAATCATGATCTGAGAAATTCGAGAAGTTTGGCGCTTCGATGCGACACATAAAGCGATGGTCAAACTGTGTAAGCCTTTATCACGGATCGGTTTAAAAATAATCTTATTATTCTCAAGCAGTGGCAAAGCATCCATGTATGACATCAAACTGATGCCTAATTGTTGTTGAACTAATGACAATATCATTCTAATGTCATTACATTCGATCTTTTGAATCGGACTAAACTTATGGTGTTTATATAAAGTCTGTACATATTCACTAATAATGAGTGGTTCACTCGGTAAAATATGCCGTTCATTTAACGTATCTGAAAGATAAATTTTATCCATCCCACCCAAGGTATGATGCGGTGACATTACAAAGCCCAACGGAATTTCTATAAAGGATAAAATCTCTAATTGGCTATGGCTTTTGGGATTTAAAATAATGCCAAAATCTAATTCTGCATCAACGATTTTTCTGGAAATATCTTCACTGCTATTCATGCTGATGTTGAGGTTGATCCACGGATAAGTTTCAGCCATCTTTTGAATACAGTCGACGACAAAACTGTCATTCAAAGCCGCAATAAAGCCCATTTCAATGTTTCCACGGTTTAAGCCTTGGATTTCATCAAATCGAGTTCGCGTCAGTTGATACTCTTTTTGCCATTTTAATAAATCGGCATACAGTAATTCACCTGCAAGCGTCAGTTTTAAGCCCTGAGGTAGTCGTTCAAATAGGGCAACCCCGAGTTCTTCCTCTGCCAAAACGATTTGTCGATGTACTGCCGAGACTGAAATAAAGAGTTGTTCAGCAGCTTTGCGCAGACTTCCAGTCCGTGCAACCGCCATGAAATATTCAGAAAATCTAGAAAAAGTAATCGACATACAGGCTTCAATCTCTATCGCGTCATCAGCGAATCATAATGTTATGCATTTTAAGCGATATTCATGCCAGCTTTATCAAATCAAGCAATAATGAATACTTAATGTTCCAAAAAACAGAACAATCTATGCAAATCATTCTAATAGACAAAAATGTGTTTAGATTTTAATTTCAATTTAGAAAATAAGGATTTAGCAAAATTTAAATAGCGCTAAATGCTGAAGAAATATTGAAAATGTCGAGATGAACTATGAATGCCATTCCAGTACTCAATTTATTTACCCAACCTCAGTGCAGTACATTTGATGCTAACGACTGGAATATTTTGGCGCAGCATTGGTATCCCGTTGCACGTGTAGAAGATGTTTCGATTGAACCGCAACAAGTGCAATTACTCGATGTAAAAATGGCGTTATATCAAACTGAAAGTGGAAAAATTCATTTGGTTCGTGACATCTGTCCACATCGTGGGGTGCCATTAACCAAAGGCTGGGTCAAGGGTGAAGACATTATTTGTCCATATCATGGTCTACATTATAACGGCGCAGGAAAGTGTGTAAAAATTCCCGCACAGCCAGAGTTGACTCAAATTTCAGAGCGTTTTTCATTAACTAAATTTCCAGTTGTATTGAAATATGGATTAGTGTGGACCAGTTTATTTAACCGCGATGAATCTACGGCCAATTTTCCCGATTTAGACACGTGGGATACCGAGCAGCACCAATCTATATTGCCACCTCATGTTGATATTGGAGGTTCAAGTGGACGTCAACTCGAAGGCTTTATTGATGTTGCACATTTCGCATGGGTGCATCATGAGAGCTTTGCAGACCGTGAAAATCCTAAAGTACAAAAATATTCCACAGTACGCACGGACTATGGACTACATACAGAATATCTCAGTGATGTGAGTAATTATCCGCATGGCTTACAACATTTAGCGCCAGAAGATTTTTTATGGAAAAGAACGTTTGATGTCTATCCGCCATTTTCTGCAATTTTAACCATCGATTTTCCTGAAAATGGGGTGTTAAAAATCTTAAATGCTTGTTGTCCTGTATCGCATAATAAAACCCGTTTATTTGTGCCTTTAACTCGTAATTTTGATACCACTGGCGATTTGCAAGCGGTCTATGATTTTAATGCACAAATTTTTGCTGAAGATCAGGACATGGTGGAAAGTCAAAAACCAGAGGAATTGCCACTGGATATTAGTATGGAGGCGCATTTCGAAGCAGATCGATCATCGACAACCTATCGTCGCATATTAGCTGAATGGGGGTTAAGCAAACGTTATACCGTTTAATATATAAATTCCAAAATTTTTAAATTTGAAATTTTCATGCAAAAAAGCGACTCAATCGAGTCGCTTTTTGAATTTGTACGATACGGATTAGTTTACACGTATCCATGTCTGGCTGCGTCCAAGCGCGGATACTCCAATATAGCCACGACCATTCAAGGTCTTACCGTCATTCGACATTTTTGCATTGAAGCTATAAGTTTTACCATTTTTCGGGTCAGTAATTTTACCGCCGTCATAGGTATTTTTACCGGTATTTTTCAAACCATTCACGATTTGCACACCGAGTAGTGGTTTATTGTGGAATTTACCTACACATTTTTGGCAGTTTTCTGCTTCACCCGGGGTGAGTACATCAACGATTTTTGCAGATAAAACGCCCTTTGATGTTTCATTAAATTGAACTACAGATAAAGGTTTTTTGGTTTGGTCATCGATGGTTTTCCATTTAGTACCATGCAATGGATCAGCAGCCAAAGCTAAGCTAGACACCAGTGACAAACCGATTAGGCTAAGAGTTGTTTTTATCATTTTAGAACCTCTATTGAACATAGTAAGAGATGTGCATCCCTGATCTTCCAAAGGGTGGATACACAAGACTTGGAAAATTACAAAGCATCAGCCTTGTTGTCTTCAAGGGCTATATTCACAAAAAAATAAGTATATATTGTGGATTTTATATACTGATTTTGAATATGTAGAATCTGGATCGTGTAGAAAAATAGAATAAATGTTGAGCTTTGTTTATAACATTTGGGATTTGTATCACTTTTATAAATATCAAACGCTGTTTGAGCTGAAAAATTTAGAGCTACAATCCCAAAAAAAGCCGGAGCTAAAAGGCTCATTTAAGTTTTCAATTTTTGCTCTAATCATGTTGAATTACATTAATTTGATTTGAAGCAATAACGCTAAAGAGCTATGTATAGCATTCATATTTTACAATTAAATAAAATCATTTCATTCATAGATCAGTTCTCGTTAAGCTTGTGTTATGAATAATATGAAAATGCAGCTTGTTCACTGAACGAGATTAAGTGTGTATAGGAATAACGATGAAAAATTTTAACAACAAAGTCGCAGCCATTACTGGAGCAGGTTCAGGTATTGGGCAGCAGTTAGCCATTCAACTGGCTCAATCAGGTGCGCATCTAGCATTAAGTGATCGCAACCTTGACGGTCTTGCACAAACGGCTGAAATGATTAAGCACACCGGTGTGAAAATAATTCAGACCCAATTAGATGTGTCTGATCGTGCCGCTGTAGAGCAATGGGCGGCTGCAACCCAAGCTGAATTTGGCCAGGTCAATTTGATCTTTAATAATGCAGGTGTCGCGTTAGCCAGTACTGTAGAAGGTATGCATTATGATGAAATTGAGTGGATTATGAATATTAATTTCTGGGGCGTGGTATATGGGACAAAAGCATTTTTACCGTATTTAAAACAAAGTGGCGATGGACATATAGTTAATATTTCCAGCTTATTTGGTTTGACGGCTCAACCGACTCAAAGTGCCTATAATGCAACGAAGTTTGCGGTACGAGGTTTTACTGAATCTTTACGCCAAGAATTAGACTTGGAAAATGCTGGAGTCAGCGCAACTTGCGTGCATCCGGGTGGGATTCGAACCAATATTGCAAATAGCGCGCGTATGAGTGACAGTATTCGTGCGTTAGGGATGAACCCAGATAGGGCAACCAAAGCATTTAATAAAGTGCTAAAAACACCGCCTGAAGTCGCAGCAAAAGTCATTTTAGATGCGGTAAAGCAGAATAAACGTCGAGTTTTAATTGGTAATGATGCCAAAATTATTGATTTAATTCAGCGAATTGCACCTACACGTTATGCCCAAGCCATAGATCTACTTAGTGGTAAGAAAAAACGTAAATAATTCAAAGATAAGTAAAAAAGGGATGATGCAACATGATCCCTTTTTTATCCTATAGAGCTCTTAATTTCGAATATTGAATTTTTAAGTTTAAATGACAAGAAAATCAAAAAATTGAGTTTTCGATTAAACAAAGAAGATGTAGTGTTCCATCTTCTTTGTATTGGCAATGCGTTTGGACATTATGAACTTTTAGAATCTTGAGTCGTTGTCATCGGTGCTTGTGTGGCTACTCGTTGGTGCTTGTGTGGCTACTCGTTTGGTCAAAATGACATGTGCAGCGACACCGATACAAATCCCCCAAAATACTGAGCTTAGCCCTAAAAAATGCATACCTGAGGCTGTCGCTAAAAAAGTGATTAGCGCCGCATCACGGTTGGCCTCATTTTTCATCGCAACGGACATGTTTGTTCCAATCGCACCTAATAACGCTAAACCTGCAAGTGCAGCGACCAACTCTTTAGGTAATAGGCTAAATAACATGACAATACTGCCTGCAAATAAGCCGCCTAAAATATAAAAAATACCATTGGCAATACCAGCTATATAACGTTTTTCTTTTAGTTCATGTGCATCTTTGCCCATACACATGGCTGCGGTAATAGACGCTAAAACAATGGTAATGCCTCCGACACATGCTACAGCGAGCGAGGCAATACTGGTCGCAGTGATAATGGGCTTAGCTGGCGTGTCATATCCACTTAGTTTCATGATCGCCATCCCCGGAAGGAATTGACCACTCAGACTGACTAAAATTAAGGGAATCGCCAAATTTAAAGTCGAGTTCCAAGTCCAAACTGGAGCAATAAACTGCGGTATAGCGAGTTGAAAATTCACATCAACAGGATTAATTTTTCCTAATGTAAAACTCAGGATGACACCAGTCAGTAAGACCCAAATCATCGCGTAGCGTGGCGAAAGTCTTTTCGATATGAGAAAGACCAATAACATGCCAAAGACAATGATCGGCATACTATCTGTCGCAGTGAACAGCCCAAGTCCAAACTGAAATAAAATACCTGCCATCATTCCCGCAGCGACATCTTGAGGAATCCATTTTAAGAGTTTGTCAAAATAGCCAGTGATGCCAATCAAGAAAATAACAATAGCGGACGTGATATAAGCTGCTATGGCTTCATTCAGTGAAATATTCGGAAATAGGGTGACTAAAAGGGCTGTACCGGGCGCTGACCACGCGGTAATCACCGGGGTTTTATATTTAATAGAGAGATAAATACCCGCCAGCGCAGCACCAATAGAAATCCCCCAAATCCATGAAATCATCATGGCTGGGGAAACTTGAGCTTTTTGTGCGGCTTGGAAAAAAATAATCAGTGGGCCTGAATATGAAATCAGCACGGCTAAAAATCCTGCAACCGTCGCTGAGATCGACCAATCTTCTTTTAATGTTTTTAACAGGGGTGCCATCGCTTTTGCCTCCATGCGACTATGTCAATGAGCCTGTTGAATTAAACCAATGACGGTATAGCGTTTAACCTTGATCTCCACCACCAACAGGGACGACTGTTCCTGTCATATAAGATGAATCATCGGATGCCAAAAATAAGATGGCATTCACTTGTTCCTGAATTGTGCCATAGCGTCCTAAGAATGTACGGTCAATGGTTTGATCGACCACGTCTTGCATCCATTGTTTTTCATGATCTGACAATGGATTGGTATTTCTTGGTACTTTTCGTGGTGGGGCTTCTGTGCCACCTGTGGCTACGGCATTGACTCGAATACCATCTTTGGCATGTTCAAAAGCGAGAGCAGCGGTTAAGCCATTAACCCCACCTTTTGACGCTGAATATGGCACACGGTTAATACCACGGGTTGCAATAGAAGATACATTTACAATTGTCCCTTGCTGATTTTGAATCATTTCAGGTAACACGGCTCGGCAGCACCAGAGGGTTGGAAATAATGAACGATTAACTTCCTTAATGATTTCTTCTTCTGAAAATTCTTGGAAGGGCTTCATCCAAATCGCACCGCCAACATTATTGATCAAGATATCAATTCGGCCATATTTTTCAATGGCTTGAGCAGCAACTGATTGAGCGCCTGCAAATGTTTCAAGATTGGCTTTAACAATAATGGCATCGCCATTGTGGGCTTGAATATCGTTAAGCGTCTCTTCAACAAAATCTGAGAGATCTGCCAATACCACTTGAGCGCCTTCTCGAGCCACTTGTAGTGCTACTCCACGACCGATACCTTGAGCGGCACCGGTAACGATGACAACTTTATTGTTAAATCTGGCTTGTTCTGACATTAAACTATTCTCCCTTAATTCGCTGAGAATTTTTCAAACAAAAAGTTTGCAGGTTTAACGCCTTCGGTATCTAACCAGCCACGTACCGCTTCGACCATCGGTACAGGACCACAGAGGTAAATATCCACATCGCCATTGTTTAACCAATCTTTTTCAACATGACTGGTCACATAGCCTTTACGTTCATGCTGTGACTCAGGGTGAGCGACCACAGTACGGTATTCGAACCACGGGAGTTTGCTTTGTAATTCATCGAGCTTGTCTTTTGCTACGATGTCAAAGTCATTGGTTACGCCAAATACAAGACGAACAGGTTGTTCAGAACCTTTTTCTTCAAGCACTTGTAACATGGACATAAACGGCGCAATACCTGTACCACCTGCAAGCATGACCACAGGGCGGACAACATTACGCAGATAAAAACTACCAAAAGGTCCTTTGAAGGTCATTTTGTCGCCGGCTTTCGCATCGGCACTCAGGAAAGTACTCATTTTGCCTTCAGGGACATTACGAACCACGAAGCCTGTTAAACGATTGCCCGGCTTTGAACTAAACGAATACGAACGAGTTTCTTCAGTCCCCGGAATGCCGACATTGACGTATTGACCTGCCAAGAAGTTAATGTCAGGTTGACCTTCATCCAGTTGAATATCAAAGGTAATCGTAGAATCCGACATATTTTCAACACGAGACAATGTGCCTTGAAACTCATGAATTTCAGTTTTACACACGTCAGATGATGCACTGATTTGGAAAACAGCATCTGAACTTGGACGACATTGGCAAGCTAAAATATAACCTTGCTCAGCTTCTTCGGGGGTTAAAGCATCTTCGATATAAGATTCTTCAGGCATGTCGTAAGTACCCGACTCACAAAATGCACGGCATGTCCCGCATGCGCCATCACGGCAATCTAGAGGGATATTGATTTTTTGACGATAGGCTGCGTCGGATAGGGTTTCACCTTGAGCAACACTAATAAAACGAGTAACGCCATCTTCAAATTGAAGTGCAACATTATGGTTTGACATGGCTGAATATCCTTTTGAAAATCTGGTATAACGTGTCCTTTCAGCCAAATATCCTTCTGGCTGAAAGTTAAACCTTGCTTAGTGAAATAAGCTTTTATAGGTGATAAATATCAATAACTTGGTTGATATAATCGTTTTTAAGAACAACATATTTACTGAGGATTTTTGGCTGCTCGCCTGAAAAATCAATTTCATAACGTGACATGCCAAAGTAGCTATAGTTGGTTTTGTAGCGGAAACTTAAGGTGTTCCAGTTAAAACGCACCGTGACTTTGTCGCCATCACGTTCAACAATCTCTACGTTATTAATGTTGTGGCTGGTTCGTGTATCCGGCATCGTGGCAGATGAACGCTCGGTTTTAATGCGGAAGATACGGTCTTCTAAACCTTGGCGGTCTGGATAATAAATCAAAGAAATCTCAGACTGCGGATCTTCTGTCAGCCGGTCATCGTCATCCCAAGCAGGCATCCAAAATGATGCAGATGGGGCATAGCACTCTAGCCATTCATCCCACTTTTCATCATCTAAAAAACGCGCTTCGCGGTAGAGGAACTGAGATACAGCTTCAATGCTTACGCTGTCTAAATGTGCAGTTGCATTCATGCGACATCTCCTTGTTCATTTGCGACTTGTTCAGCTAGTTCTTTTTCTTCAGCGATGGCATGTTTCATGGTTTTTAACCAATATTGATGCTGAGCAAGGTAAAGACCTTCATCTTCCGTTTTGATGCCACTTAATAGCGGTTTTAATCCAATTTCATTGGCTGCATCATCCGGTCCATGAATCCAGTGTTTTGAACCACGGCACATGTCGTTCCATTCCAGCTCAATTCCTGCATAACCTGCTTGGCAGGCACGGAATTCTTCTAAATCGTCAGGTGTTGCCATGCCTGAAGCATTAAAGAAGTCTTCATATTGACGAATACGACGTGTACGTGCTTCTGGCTCTTCACCGACAGGGGCGATACAGTAAATGGTGACTTCAGTTTTATTGACAGAAATCGGGCGTAAAACTCGAATTTGTGAACCGAATTGATCCATCAAATAGACGTTTGGATAAAGACATAGGTTACGTGAACGCTCGATCATCCATTTCGACATCGGTGCGCCGAATTTTTCGGTATATTCATCGGCTTTGCTAAAGTTTGGCCGGTCTTCTGGGTTAGCCCATTGTGTCCACAACAACATGTGACCACTGTCAAAACCATAAGAACCACCGCCTTGCTTGCCCCAAGAACCCGCACTCATGGCACGAATATTATCTGCCGCTTGTGCTTCTTTACGGTGCTGAGTGGTCGCTGCATAGTTCCAATGCACGGCTGATACGTGATAGCCATCTGCGCCATTTTCAGCTGTCAGTTTCCAGTTACCTTCATAGGTATAGGTAGATGAACCACGTAAAACTTCCAAACCGTTTTCCGACTGACCTTCGATCATGTCGATAATTTTGGTGGTTTCACCTAAGAATTCTTCAAGGCTTGGCACATCAGGATTTAAGCTACCAAATAAAAAGCCTTTATAACTTTCAAAGCGCGCGACTTTTTTCAAGTCATGTGAACCATTTTGGTTAAAGCAATCTGAATAACCCGCTTCGGCAGGGTCTTTAACTTTGAGTAATTTACCTGAGTTATTAAAGGTCCAACCATGGAATGGACATGTATACGTCGCTTTGTTGCCTTTTTTATAACGACATAACTGTGCGCCACGATGTGAGCAGGCATTGATCATGGCATTCAGTTCACCATTACGGTTACGTGCAATGATGATCGGCTGGCGACCGATATGAGTCGTGTAATAATCATTGTTATTTGGAATTTGGCTTTCATGTGCCAAATACACCCAGTTACCTTCAAAAATGTATTTCATTTCAAGATCAAATAACGCTTGATCGGTAAATACTGAGCGGTGCAGTTTAAATTCACCAGTGTCAAAATTATCGACAAGAAGTTCATCAATACGATCTAGATGGCTAGTGTTAATTACAGGAATACGTGGCATGTCCATTCTCCGACTGTCCAATGAGGGGATAGTCGCCGAGTTGTCAAACTTGGATGAGACAGCTCGGCTTCCTTTGAGTGAGTAATTAAGCGCTAGCGCGTCGACGATCAACTTCAGTATTTGGTGCAGCAGCTTGTTCTTTAACTAACTCAACATTAAAGCTAATGTGTTTAAACGGTTGGTTTAGACCACGACGTGCAATTTCAGCTTCGTCTGTGATATCAACGGCAGTTGCCACTAGACCATCACGTGTTGCAAAGGCAAAGTCGTCCCAAAGGTATTTATCACCTTCGATGTTGAATTGAGTAGTTAGCTTGCGGTAACCCGGTGCAGAGATAAAATAATGAACATGTGATGGACGGTTACCATGACGGCCTAATTTGTCTAAAACAAATTGAGTTGTGCCTTCTGGAGGGCAGCCATAACCAACGGGCATCGTAGTTTGTGCAACATATTTACCGTCTTGGTCAGAAAGAATCGTACGGCGAAGGTTGAAGTCAGATTGAGACTTATCAAAGAAAGAATAGTTACCTAGGCTGTTGGCATGCCAAATTTCAACTTTAGCGCCTTCAATGATGTTGCCTTCGGTATCTGTTACTGTACCTTCAATAAACAGAGTTGGAATTTTATCGGTTTCCGTACCATCATCCATACGAGCAAAGCCAACTGATTCAGGTGCGCCAGCTACATATAAAGGACCTTCAATGGTACGTGGTGTACCACCTGTAATACCTGCTTTCGCATCAGCTTCATCGGCACGTAAATCAAGGTAGTGCTCTAAACCTAAACCAGCGGCTAAAAGACCTAATTCGTTCGCTTGACCTGCATCTGTAAAATACTCTAGACCTTTCCATAGTTCAGTTTGAGTAATATCTAGATCTTCAATCGCTTGGAATAAATCACCCAATAAACGGACCACAACTTGCTGCACACGTTGGTCAACAGGCCCTGTCGCTGTATCTACGTTCATTTGTTTAACCAGAACATCAATCTCTTGACGGTTCATACTATATCTCCTTAAGTATGCATTTAAGTATGGGTGGCTATCACTCGATAAAAGAGGTCTTTGGCTGCCACGTTCCTTGTTTGGTTGTCTAACAATACTTTTTAAGTTGTTTCGTGTAGCGGCTGAAGTTTCTTTCAGGTAATGCGCTGCACGATGTTTTTGATCTGTTGGATGGGATTAAATTTGCTTAATCCTGTCTATGTGATATACCTTAAAAGAATAAAATCTTCACGTCGAAGATCAAATTTGCATTTTATTATACTTAATAGGTATTGATAGCCATGGAACTAAGACACTTAAGATACTTTGTCGCAGTGGTTGAAGAGCAGAGTTTTACCAAAGCGGCAGAAAAACTATATATAGCTCAACCACCTTTGAGTCGGCAGATTCAAAATTTGGAACATGAGCTTGGAATTCAGTTATTTGAACGCGGTAGTCGTCCGCTTAAGACTACAGAAGCAGGCCAATTTTTTTATCATCATGCTTTAAAACTTTTGTCTAATGCAGAAGAAATTAAATCAATGACGAAACGAATCGGTTTGACAGAAAGAACAGTGACAATCGGTTTTGTGAGCTCTTTATTGTTTGGTTTACTCTCGAATATTTTGTACTTATTTAAACAACAACATCCACATTTAAAAATAGAAATGGAGGAAATGGCGACCACTGAACAAATTAAAGCATTAAAAGAAGGTCGTATAGATGTCGGCTTTGGGCGTTTGCGTATTTCAGACCCTGCAATTAAACGGGTTTTACTGCGTGAAGAACGCTTAGTAGTTGCCTTACACGCTAGTCATCCTTTGGCACAAAAAAAGGAAGGAGTCTATCTTGCAGATCTGATCGATCAGCAATTGATTTTTTATCCAAATCACAACAAACCAAACTTTTCGACCCAAGTGCGTGGTATATTTTCAGAGTATGGTTTGGAACCTAAAAAAGTACGTGAAGTACGTGAATTACAACTGGCCTTGGGCTTTGTTGCAGCGAATGAAGGGGTTTGTATCACCCCAATGAGTGCCCAAAGTGTGCAATTAACACATTTAACATTTGTTCCTATCTTAGATGAAGCCGCGATAAGCCCTGTATTTATGGCTGTGCGTAATATGGATGAAAGCGAAGATATTCGTGGTTTATTTGATAGTGTTTATCAAGTGTATGATTTAGAAGCGATTCCATATGATCGTGCTGTGTTTTAAATAATGTGTTGATAGACGTTCAGATGAACTGCAGTTATGAAATGATCTATTTAAATAAAGAGGAATCAAGGGATTAATTTGTATTTAACTTTTTAGGTATACAAACATGCCTAATCGGTTTTGGACATTAAGCACCAACTTATTCATTGTGAAAAGCGAATTTTACAAGCTTCACAATTAGGAGGTGGGCTATGCAAAACCAGAAAATTAATATTAATACCTTGGTTGATGAAGCCAAATTTATGCCATTTCATTGGGGTGTTTTGATTTGGTGTCTTTTGATTATTATTTTTGACGGTTATGACTTGGTGATCTATGGCGTTGCCTTACCGTTGTTGATGCAAGAATGGTCCTTATCTGCGGTACAAGCCGGCTTACTGGCAAGTACGGCTTTATTTGGCATGATGTTTGGTGCCATGTGTTTTGGCACACTGTCCGATAAAATTGGTCGTAAAAAAACCATTATGATCTGCGTCGGTATTTTTAGTGGTTTTACCTTCTGCGGTGCTTTTGCAAGTACTCCAGTTGAGTTTGGTATTTTACGCTTTCTTGCCGGTCTAGGCATCGGTGGTGTTATGCCGAACGTTGTGGCATTAATGACAGAATACGCGCCAAAACGTATACGCAGCACCTTGGTTGCACTAATGTTTAGTGGTTATGCCATTGGTGGTATGGCTTCAGCGTTATTGGGTGCTTGGTTAGTGCCTGTATATGGCTGGAAAATCATGTTTTATATTGCGATTATTCCATGTCTTGCACTGCCTTTAATCTGGACATTCCTCCCTGAATCATTGATGTATTTAACTTCAAAGCATCAAACAGATACGACTCGAACGATTGTCTCAAAAATTGCCCCTGAACAAGTCCTCACAACAGATACTCAATTTGTACTCAATGAGGTTTCTGAAGAAGACAAAGCTCCGTTAAAAGCATTATTTCAACAAGGCCGTAGTTTCAGTACGTTTATGTTCTGGATTGCATTTTTCATGTGCTTATTGATGGTTTATGCACTTGGAAGTTGGTTACCAAAATTGATGATTCAAGCTGGCTATTCGCTAGGTGCAAGTATGATTTTCCTCTTTGCACTGAATATTGGTGGAATGGTAGGTGCTATTGGTGGAGGTGCTTTGGCAGACCGATTCCATATCAAGAAAGTACTAAGCATCATGTTCATGTGTGGCGCATTGGCTTTAATCTTACTGGGCTTTAACAGTCCGCAAATGGTTCTGTATACCTTAATTGCTGTAGCAGGCGCAGCTACCATCGGTTCGCAAATCCTACTTTATACCTTTGTCGCACAATACTATCCAACCACGGTACGTTCTACAGGTATGGGCTGGGCATCGGGGATTGGACGAATTGGTGCAATCGTTGGACCGGTACTTACTGGTGCGCTGTTAACCATGAATTTGCCGCATCAAATGAACTTCTTGGTGATTGCCATTCCGGGTGTCGTAGCTGCATTAGCGATCTTTATGGTGAATTTACAAGCGTCAGTAGAGGCATCTACTCAAGGTCAATCACGAAAGATCAATACACAAGCCATTAAAAATCCAGCGAATTAAGCCGGTATTTAAAGATTTAACATTACCCCAAAATTTTAGTTTCCAGGCCTGATGCACAGCATGAGGGCTAGTGGGAATTGTGACAAAAAATAAGGAAAGGGCATCGCCCAAATCGAGGTCAGGATGAAAACTCAAAAGCTAAATTTAGTCAAAAAAACCTTTAAAATTAAACCGATGCTACTGGCTTGTGCAGCTGTGTTCCCCATGTGGACACATGCGGCAGTCAGCGAGGCTGAAGTTGAACAGTTGCGTGAAGAAGTCAAAGCGTTAAAAGCCATGATGCAGCAATATGTTCAACAGCAAAACACTTTGTCGAGTGAAATCAAAGACGTAAAACAAGGGCCTGTAGTTGCTGTGCAGAATCAAAAACCGACTCAAACACCGAGCCTGAGTTTAAATACCAAATCGGGCGCTGAGTTTAGCTTGTATGGCAATGTGCGTGCAGATGCATCTTATCAGGCAGAAGGCGGCAGCTTATCTCGCCTGTATAACCAAATGAATAGTGTTCCGCTAGAAGGGAATGCTGAAAGTTCAGATCGTTTAAAAGCAACACTTGCTGCCACACGTTTAGGACTAGACTTTAAAACGCCGACTCAAGTGGGAGATGTAGGCGGTAAAATTGAAGTCGACTTTTTGGGCGCAAATGATGGACTGCGGATTCGTCATGCCTATTTGACCTATGGTGATTGGTTGGTGGGGCAAACATGGTCTAACTTTGCTATACCTGATTATATGCCTGAAACTATTGATGCATTGGGCTATGTTGGTGGTGCTGTTAAACGTACACCTCAAGTTCGCTATAGTCACAAATTTAGTCCTGAGACAAATCTTGTGCTTGCAGCAGAAGATTCTAAGGATGACAGTTCAAATATGCGTTTGCCTGCATTAACAGCGCGGTTAAACCATAAAATGACAGATACACTCATGTTGAGCGCACGTGCGATGGGTGCTGAAAAGAAAACGGATACGGATACAGAAACCGCATGGGGACTTGGTCTGGGCGCAAAGCTAGATTTGACGGATAAAACAGTGCTCAAAGCGGATTATTACCATGTCAAAGGCGACAGTAGTTTTGTGTCATGGACGAACCAAGGTTTTGTGACCAATGCGGATAAAGACATCATCGCCACCAATGAATTTGACTCGATTACAGTAGGTTTAACTCAACAAATTTCAGCACAATGGCGCGGAACATTGGGCTATGGTTATATGAAAGCAGATAATAATGCAGATTATGTCAACTCATTAGTCGATAAAACCAAGACCAATAAAAACTTGTGGCAAGCTTGGGCAAATTTATTTTATAGCCCTGTTAAGCCGATTTGTTTAGGTCTGGAATATGTCTATGGTGAACGTGAAGCTTTTGGCGCTGCACCAAATGGCAGTACCAAGGGTGAAGATAACAGAATCAATGCAGTCGCGATGTATAACTTCTAATGTCGTTACAGAGAATTGTTTAATTTAAATTGGCTTAGAAATTTCAATATC
This sequence comes from Acinetobacter sp. YH12070, assembly GCF_013419625.1. NCBI lineage: Bacteria > Pseudomonadati > Pseudomonadota > Gammaproteobacteria > Moraxellales > Moraxellaceae > Acinetobacter > Acinetobacter sp. YH12070. The sequence continues at coordinate 65,439 of NZ_VOZT01000018.1, forward strand.
AATTTAACGAGAGCGTGATTGAAAGTATGTTCAGGATTTGACATCTAACTTTCCGACAATCTTTCAATTCGTGCTCTCAATCCATACATGCCCTTGATCTTTATCGATTGAGGGCTTTTATCTTATTTAGAAACTTTTATTTTTTGACTAAAAAATATAATTATCTGTTTTATTTCATTTAACAAATCATTTGAATATAAAAATACGAAGAAGGATATTGATAAAAATCATGAATTTTGAAATATTTTGATACATACATGACGATAAAACATACTACAATCCTTGCCGTCAATTTCGTTTCACTTAGAAGACGCAATCATGGATGTCCCTCAATTTTCCAAATATAACAACACGTCACTTAAGCTTTTAAGCCTGATGATGCTCACCGCGATGGCACCATATAGTGTTGCAGATAGCAATGTATAGCCAAATCCTAAAAACTATAGAACAATAGAGATATGGGATATTCAAAAGATTTTAAAGATAAAGTCATAGAAATTATGATTCGAGATGAAATGTCTGTGCGAAAAGCAGCACAGCATTTTAACATCTGTATACAGACGATTCAGAACTGGAAAAAGTCCACTACAAACAAACCTATTCCTGGCCGTCCAGCTAAAATTAGCAGAGAGCAAATATTGAAGGATGTTGAACAATATCCTGATGATTATCAGTATGAGCGAGCTGAACGTTTAGGAGTAAGCACTCATGCGGTATTTAATGCGTTACATGCCGCAGGAATATCGCGTAAAAAAAGACGTTAAAGCATCCTAAAGCAGATCAAAATCAACGTCAGCAATTTCAAAATCTCATAGAGTGTTTAGAAGGGAAATTGCCTCTGATTTACATAGA
>NZ_VOZT01000019.1:0-61750 GCF_013419625.1 Acinetobacter sp. YH12070
ATGTCAACGATGTATAACCGGGTGCCGAATGGCGCCTTAGCAGAGGCTTGAGCCGTGTGCTGGGAAACTCGCATGCACGGTTCTTAGGGGGTTGGACGTAGGTAACTGCGTCTGACTACCCGACAATCAGATGCGTCCCTGGGCCTTAGGACGCAAGAACTGGCTGTTTGCTGGCTCGCTGCGCAGTGGCCAGCGAGCGGCGAATATCATGACTTTAATCCAGTCAGCAAAGCTGAATGGCTTGGATCCGTATGCCTATTTAAGTGATGTGCTGAAAAGGCTGCCGACACACAAAGTGACCCAAATTGAAGAATTGCTGCCGCACTGCTGGAAACCTGAATCGAATTAAAAATTGGTATGGGATTCAGCGGACGCTTACAGATGTACTGTAATTTAAACTTCAACAACAACATAGTATTTTTTGACAGCTTCGACAACTTCAAACTTGCCCTGAAAAGATGGGGGAATAATGCCCGCTTGGCCAGCAGAAACTTCGATATATCCGCCTTGTTGATCATGAATACGTACTAATCCTTCAAGGATTGTAAAAAACTCTTGTTTGTTCGGTGCAAAGACAATATTCCATGCGCCAACTTCACATTGCCAAATCCCGCAGTCCATATTGGGGTGTGCATACATGCTTGCAGTTTCACGTTTGGGATTGCCCTGAACCAAACGGTCTGGGCGAGGGAAGTCTATGCTGTGTTCGGCTTGCGCTAAACCCTGACCAGCAATATATACATCTGACATGATTCATCCTGAAAATAGTGCTTTGCTATCAAAGCAAATGATTTGGGACATTAAACACAAATAAAAAAAGCCTCAAGAGTTTGAAGCTTTTTTAAAAGAACTGACGCTGAATGTTCTATTAATAGCTTTCAGGTACAGCACTTAGGAATTCACGGCGTTCTTCTTTATTGGTTTTAAAGTCACCGACAAAAGAAACGGTACGGGTTGTAGACTCTTGTTTACCCACACCACGCATCATCATACACATGTGAGCTGAATCAATCACCACAGCAACACCACGCGCGCCGGTCACTTCAGCCACAGCTTCAGCAATCTGCTGAGTAAGGTTTTCCTGAATTTGTAAGCGACGGGTAAACATTTCTGTAATACGTGCGAATTTTGATAAACCTAAAACATTGCCTTCTGGGAGATAAGCAATATGTACACGGCCATAAAAAGGCAATAAATGGTGCTCACACAAAGAATAGAATTCAATATTCTTAACTAAGACCATTTCACGGTTATCGGATGGGAAAACCGCATTGTTGGTCACTTCTTCAAGTGTCTGGCTATAACCAGAAGTAAGATATGAAAAAGCTTTAGCAGCACGCATAGGCGTATCTTTAAGACCTGGGCGATTCAGATCTTCACCAACGGCAGTTAGGATATTTGCGTAGGATTGCTGCATAGACATAAGACGTGTTCACTTACACTGAGAGATTGAACAAGGACGGCATTGTAGCAGAAAACTATTACAATGCCTTCTTTTGGAGTTAAATCCGATTATTGTTTAAACTGTGGGTTCTTTTCTGCACGTTTAAGCAGAACCAGTACAGCACCTGTACCGCCTTGTTTTTCTGGGGCGCTCACAAATGCCAATACATCACGGTGTTGACGTAACCAACTATTTACATAAGTTTTTAAAATTGCTTCTGGTCCTTTGCCATGCACAATTTTAATGACGTTTTGATTGTCATCTTTCGCCATTTGAATGATTTGCAGCACAGCCGAACGAGCTTCTTCTACAGTGCAACCGTGTAAGTCGACTGCTTCGAACCACCGTAGATTACCAGCTTTTAAATCTTCAAAAACTTTATGCTGTAAGGTTGCAATGCGATAGCTTAAAGCAGCTTGACTGGCAACAGGGTTGAGCATCGCTTGCGTATCAGAAAGTAATGCATCATCTGTTTCCATAGGACCAATTGCAGCAGCACGTTTAGCCAACGTTTGCGCATCAGGTTTTTTACGACCAACTTTTTCCATTTTTGCAATATTTCCTGCATTCATTTTTTGAACACCTTGCATTTGCTTTTGGAAAAGCGCGAAGTCTTCTTCCCGCTCTTGTTCAACAGTCTTTGGCGTTGGCTCAGGCTGTTTAGCAATCGTCGAGGAATGTGGATTCGTAATTTGCTTTTTAAAAGATTTCAGTAGGTTGTACTGATCTTTTGAAAGCGAAGAATCGTGTTTGCTCATAATGAAAAAACGGGAAATATACAAAAATTTAGTGCAATTATAGCCTTAAATGGCACTGATTTGAACTGGAAAGACTTTATATAAAGAAGATCTCTTAATTCATTACAAGTCCTATTTGGGCTTCAAAGTTGAATTAATTAATTTAATAACTTTTTTATTTTTATATTGTTCTGCAAGAGCTAATGCTGATTGTTCTTCATTAAATTTAGAAATACACACGATTTCGGTTGAAGCGCCTTTTTCAAGTAAATAAGAAATTATCTGATATTGATTTAGGCGAATAGCTTTACCTAATGGGGAGCATCTAGTGAAATAATATGTTTGTGGTTCAACTTCATCTACTACAAGTTCATTTATTTTTCTCAGCTTCATTTTTTTGATGAAAGAAATATCTGTGTGCTCGATAGCCGCCATAATTAAGGTGGTATCATAAAATTCATTGTTTTCACCAAAATTTAAATATTCAAGATACAAATTTTTGGCTTTTTCATAATTATCAATATCATTTTTCTGTGTCAGGTTCTTTATCGCATTTTGGAAAAAATCATTCATATCATCAAAATCATTTATTGCTGCATGGAACATGAATATATTTATTAAATATGGCTCATCAGCTAAATCCTTTTTCAATAAATGAGGGTTATCTTTATAAAAAATCTGTTCAAAATAATTTAATTTTTCCATGGAAATAGGGTGAGATTTAATATTGATTGGTTTTGATAAAGAATTTTTATGTTCTTTAGAAATAGAAAAATAGGTTGAATTTTCAATATTCTTGTTTTTAGTATTGATTGAGTAATTAATGACTATTGGTAAGCCTTGATAACTAACGATTTCAATTTGATTCTTATTGAAATCATAATTTTTGCCCTTTAGCACGTTAGTATTTATATTTGGAAAAATTTGATTTAGGTCAATCTGCGCAGCAATGATGCCTTCGGGCATAGTGGAAATATTAAAGTAGAGGATATGATTTTGGTCAATAAGATACGGTGAGCCTGTATACAGAGTTATATTTTTTGCCCAACTCATCTGGTGTAGTGAAACCAAGATTAATGAAATGAATAGAAGAGTAGAAGAAATAATCGACTTCATTATTTTTAATTCTCAAATGAATAAAAATTATAAAAAGGATGTGTAATTTTTTTAATATGGATGCAAAGGAGAAAAAGGGTGAGCGAACTCACCCTACATATTTCATTTATATTTTATCAGGCACACCAAACAGCTCTTTAAACGCCTGATCAGGGCGTGGCTGCTTCATAAAACTTTCACCGACCAAGAATGCATGAATATCATGTTCTTGCATCATGGCAACATCTGTGGGTGTGGCAATACCGCTTTCTGTCACGAGTAGGCGAGAAGGTTCAAGTAACTTTTTCAAACGTAATGATGTGTTGAGGTCAACATCAAAGGTTTTTAAATTACGATTATTGACGCCAAGTATACAGTTGTCAGAAAGACGCATTGCACGCTCAAGTTCTTCTTCGTCATGTACTTCAACCAACACGTCGAGATTGTGTTCAAAAGCAGTTTTCGACATTTCTTCGAGTTGTTGATCAGACAAACAAGCCACGATTAATAAAATACAGTCCGCATGTAAAGCGCGTGCTTCAATTACGCCATAAGGGTCAATTAAAAAATCTTTACGAAGCGCAGGTAAGTCACAGTTCGTACGTGCAATCTGAATGTTTTCATCTGCGCCTTGGAAAAAATCCGCATCGGTGAGAACAGACAAACATGCTGCACCAGCATCTTGATACTGCTGCGCAATTTCAGAAGGGTTAAAGTTTTCACGAATGATGCCTTTCGATGGTGATGCCTTTTTAATTTCAGCAATCACCCCCGGACGTTTAGAGCCGAGGTTTTGTGCAAAACCTCGAACGGGTGTAGCTGCTTGGGCTAGCTCTTCGACATCTTTATAGCTACGTTGTTTAAGACGGGCTGCAAATTCTTCTTTTTTACGGTCAACAATTTTACCTAAAATTGTATTGGCGATATCTACCATGATTTGAGTCCTAATCTTAAGCTTCGTATTCTTTTAAAGTTTTCGTAAATTCAGACAAAATGCCCATTTTCTCTAGTGCTTGACCGCCATAAATAATGTCATGTGCTAATGCAACACCTTGTTTATAGCTATTGGTTAAGCCTGAAACATAGATACCGGCACCTGCATTTAGGGCAATCATATTCGCGGCTTTATCACCGAGTGTAGATTTGTTTTTACCTAAAGCATCTTTGATCAATTTCAGACTTTCAGCAGCACTATCTACAGATAGACCTGTTAAGGTTTGCGACTCGATATCTACAGCTTCAGGCTGAATTTCCCATTCAGTAACTTCGCCATCTTTAAGTTCTGCAACATAAGTACTTGATGCAAGGCTAATTTCATCTAAACCGTCTTTTGAATGCACCACCAAGACATGTTGTGCCCCGAGCTGTTTTAAAACTTCAGCCATAGGACGACATAATTCTGTAGAGAAAACACCAATCACAAAACGTTTTACGCCGGCCGGATTCGTAAGCGGGCCAAGTAGGTTGAAAATACTACGGAAGCCCAATTCTTTACGTGGACCAGCAGCATATTTCATGGCTTTATGATGATTAGGTGCAAAGAGGAAACCAACGCCCATTTCACGAATACAACGTTCAGTTTGCTGCATGTTCAGGTCAAGGTTAATTCCAGCTTGTTCTAAAAGATCAGAAGAGCCTGATTTTGATGAAACACCACGACCACCATGTTTAGCAATAGTTGCACCTGCTGCTGCAATAACAAAACTAGACGCAGTAGAGACGTTAAATAAGTTTTGACCATCTCCACCCGTGCCAACGATATCCACCAAATGTGGCAGATCACTGACATCAATTTTGATCGCAAATTCACGCATTACACGTGCTGCGGCAGTAATTTCATCAATACTTTCACCTTTTTGGCGTAAGCCCATCATGAGTGCGCCAATTTGAGCATCTGTCGCTTCACCTTGCATGATGGTACGCATCACTTCTTCCATTTGAGGTTGAGTGAGTTCAATATTTTTCGTGATGTTATTTAAAGCTTGTTGAATATTCATAATATTTTTTGCACTCGATTAAGCGTAAATTTCTAAAAAGTTTTTAAAGATTTGATGGCCATGTTCACTAAGAATCGATTCAGGGTGAAACTGCACGCCTTCGACAGGCAATGTCTTATGTTTAACACCCATGATTTCTTCCAGCGTGCCATCTTCTTCATTGGTCCAGCAGGTCACTTCTAAACATTCAGGCAAAGTCGCTTGATCAATCACCAAAGAGTGATAGCGAGTAGCGGCAAATGGAGAAGGGAGGTTGCTGAAAATGCCTTGATCGCTGTGGTACATGTCAGATAAACGACCGTGCATCACTTTTTTAGCGCGAATAATATCGCCGCCAAAAGCTTGTCCTATGGCTTGGTGGCCTAAACACACACCCAGTAAAGGCATTTTTCCCGCAAAGTGTTGAATCGCAGGAATTGAAATGCCTGCTTCACTTGGCGAACAAGGGCCAGGACCAATGACTAAATACTTCGGTTGCCATCGCTCGATATCTTCTAAAGTCACGGCATCGTTACGTACAACTTTTACTTCTTGATTTAACTCGCCAAAATATTGGACGATGTTGTAGGTAAAAGAGTCATAATTGTCGATCATCAAAAGCATGAGCGTATTAACCTTTGAAATTTATGCACTTAACTGTGCTTTGAATAGTCCGAAATGATTCTAAATAGTTGTATATTGACCCAAATATCGTGTGGATATTTTTAATAGAAAAATAGTGAAATATTTAGAATGCAGCCAATCATAGCAAATATTATTCAATTTCTGCTGAACAATTTCGCCAAAGTTGATCGCAACTGAAATCATTTCAGCAAATTATCGACTTATAAATTTAGGATTTAAGTTGAACAAAGCAATCGGCTGAATTTAAGTGTTTAAAATGTGATCAATTGATATTTTAAAAAGATCTGCTTGCTGTCGTTAAAAATATCAACTTAGGGCCAAAATGGAAAAATATGAACCGTTTTGAAGCAAAATCACCAAAATGGAGCACAATTAATGCAAAGGTAGATTGATTAAAATTAAAACAAAACGGTTAAATTTACTTCAATAAAAGGGTGTTTTACGCGCTAAAAAAACCTAAATATCGATCATTAATACAGTTATATCGTGGGTGTATTATTACCCATAACTAGCTAAACCATTAGTTTCTCTCGTATTTAAATTCGACCTTAAAGCTTTAATAAAATCCCAATAATTTTATCGTTGAAAGCAATTAATCATTTTGGTGCATACTGGTGCAAAACCAAATTGCACTATTTTGATACACTTGCGAAAAGTTTTTAAACAAAAGTGATGAAGAGTGGCTGAATATGGTGCATTTACTGTTACACACAGTATAATAGTCGAAAAGCAAGGAGCTAAAATCTTCTATTCTGATAAGGAATTCAGTATTTTAGCTTAGCTTTTAAAAGTTGGTACGGTAATTGCTTAATAACTACCAACTACTAACACGCACTTCAGTGTGCACAAAAAAATCATCGGAGCAAAATGAGCATGGCGAACAAGGTCCTTCAACTCATCCAAGAAAGTGGCGCAAAATGGGTCGATTTTCGCTTTACTGATACTAAGGGTAAAGAACAACACGTAACTTACCCAGCAGATTCAATCGACGAAGATACGTTTGAAGATGGCAAAATGTTTGATGGTTCTTCAATTGCTGGTTGGAAAGGCATTGAAGCATCTGACATGATCTTACGTCCAGATGCAGAAACTGGTTTTATCGACCCGTTCTTTGCAGAAGCTACAGTTGTTGTGACTTGTGACGTTATCGAACCTTCAACTGGTCAAGGTTATGAACGTGACCCACGCTCTATTGCTCGCCGTGCGGAAGAATACCTAAAATCAACTGGTATCGGTGATACTGCTTTCTTTGGTCCAGAACCAGAATTTTTCGTATTTGACGAAGTGAAATGGGACATCGACATGTCTGGCGCTCGCCACACATTAATCGCTGAAGAAGCTGCTTGGTCTACTGGTAAAGATTACGAAGCAGGTAACTCAGGTCATCGTCCACGTGTTAAAGGTGGTTATTTCCCAGTTCCTCCTGTTGATTCTCATCAAGATATGCGTGCAGACATGTGTGCAAAAATTGAAGACATCATTGGCCCAGGTCGTGTAGAAGTACATCACCACGAAGTTGCGTCTTGCCAGTTAGAAATTGGTGTGAGCTTCAACACAATGGTTCGTAAAGCTGACGAAGTACAACAGTTCAAATATGCTGTTTGGAACGTTGCGCACCAATACGCTAAAACTGCAACCTTTATGCCTAAACCAATGGTAGGCGATAACGGTTCTGGTATGCACGTTCACATGTCGATCTCTAAAGATGGCAAGAACCTGTTTGCTGGTGATGAATATGCAGGCCTTTCAGAAATGGCATTGTACTTCATCGGTGGTGTGATCAAACATGCTCGTTCATTGAATGCGATCACTAACCCATCAACTAACTCGTACAAACGTTTAGTTCCACATTTCGAAGCGCCGATTATGCTTGCTTACTCAGCACGTAACCGTTCAGCTTCTATCCGTATTCCTTACGTTTCAAGTCCTAAAGGCAAACGTATCGAAGCACGTTTCCCAGATCCAATGATGAACCCGTACTTAGGTTTCGCTGCACTTCTTATGGCTGGTCTTGACGGTATTCAAAACAAGATCCACCCAGGTGAAGCTGCTGACAAGAACTTGTACGACCTTCCTCCTGAAGAAGAAGCTAAAATCCCTACAGTGGCTCATAGCTTAGATATGGCGCTTGAAGCTCTTGCAGCTGACCATGATTACCTTCTTAAAGGTGGCGTGTTCACTAAAGAAATGCTTGATGCCTACATCGAACTTAAAACTGAAGAAGTTCGTCGTCTTAACACGACTACTCACCCAGTTGAATTTGACATGTACTACAGCTTGTAATTCTGTACAGAATTTCACTGTAAAAAGACCCGCCTTGTGCGGGTTTTTTTATGGGATGGGTTAAGATAAAGCAAAGAGTTGAATGAATATCTAAACATGGCAAAACCACGTAAAAAACATACCGGTTTTTTTCCTTGGATTGATCCATCGGATCAGGCAAAGGGATTTAAACTCAACTTCTCAGAAGTGACTTATTTGGAAGTGGGGCGGACCGTTGAAGGTTATAAACAGGCACAATTTGTCGAGCTGAAAAACCCAGAGCTGGCATTGGAGTTTGATTACCCTGAAAGTTTTTATATTACAACCGAAGGGTTGGTTTTAATAAAAACGCCGCAAGGCAAATTTGAAGCTATTGCCAAGACAGATAACTTTTAATCCAACACTAAAACTTGATCTAAAAATTGACCTACAACATTGCAGGTCATTTTTTATTGAGCATCTGTCAATTTGCCAATCGTCATTGCAAACCATGCTGTTTTAAATTGTCGATTTCATAAGGCGCATCTTCGGCGGGGTAGCGCAGCTGTGTAATTCCTTTAGTTTTGGTAATCGACCAAATCACACTTTCACCCGCAGGGATGTTTTGGCTGCGCTGTGCATATAGTGGGTCTTGTAGGGCGTCTGCTGCTGAAATAAATGTCCAGCCATGCTGCTGAAAGGCGGTAATGAGATCTTTTAAAAATGCGGCATTAATAGCATTTACATGTAAAAGTAAAACATGCTGTGGCGAACGATTTATGGTGAGCTGGGCAAGTTGGTCATAATAATCTGCTCGGTGAAGCAAGTGAGCAATATACGCTTGTTTTAGTCGGTCTAATTTGTCCTGATCTTGCAGTTTGGCATAGTCGAGATATTTTCGATTATAGAACCAGTCACTGGCATCTATACTCACGCCGCCAATGCGATACTGATGTTGCTCTAACCATTGATAGACAGCATCACGCTTTTCAGCGTTATTACCTTCTTTTAAAAATGGATAACGGTAGGTACGTATGTAATTCGGCAGCGTTTTTAAAACGGTATCCGCATGTGCAATGCTTTTTATATAATCTTTTGCAGATACATTTTCTTTATTCAGGTTTTGGTGCAGTGCACTATGATTGCCAATTAGATGGCCTGATTGTCCCCAGTCTTGAATCAGTTGCTTGCCTTGATAATCACCAATTTTAATCAGGCTCGGAAAAACAATACATTTGATTTGTTGATCATGCAGATGCTTTAAAACCTGGGCATTGATTTGTTCCGCTTGTGCGTTAAACGCTGGATTTAATCCATCATCAAAACTCAGCGCAAGAGATTTTGCTTGAGCTGTGATATTGGTACAAAGTAAAACAAGAAAAATAAAAACATGTAGCGGGTTATATGGAAACATTATGTTGGTGTAATTCAGTTGTTATCCACGACATCATACTGTGTATGTGAGGTTTGTGTTGATTGCAAATGTAATGAAGTACTTAAGCCGTTTTGGTTTTGCTCATTTTACTTAAAACAAGCTATTGGTCATGAAAAACGATGTTGAGTTGGTTACACTAAGGATTCGCTATACTCAGCAAATGGTTAAAGGGAAATGAAATATGCAGCGTCAAGCATGCGAAATGCGGGATAAAAGGATGTCTCCTGAATTAAGAACATGGTTGTATGCTTCGGGTTCATTAACCCAACAATTAACAGATTTTGCCCAAGGTGTATTTAAAGTTGAGCCGAGTATTGAGCAATTTCAACGTATGACGCTTCAAGATGCACAGTGGTTGCAAATGCCAATACAGCACATAGCTTGGGTACGTGAAAGTTATTTATATGGCTGTGAAGCTGAGCCGTGGGTCAAGGCAAAAAGTATATTTCCAATCCTTAGCATACAAGGGCGTGCGCGGATTTTTCAGCATATTGGTAAAAAACCCATCGGACATTTTTTATTTCAGCGTACCAATCCGAAGTGTGAGCGGCGTGTATTGTGGCTAGACGATGGTTGGACACGTCAGAGCTGTTATACTTGGCATGGTTGTAAATTTATAGTTCAGGAAACTTTTTTAGCGAGTTTTGAGCAATATTTGCAGAAATAACATTACCAGATGAAGGACAATCATGGCCGTGGTGCAACAGATTACTTGGCAGCAGCGTTTAGAAGCTTATTACTATTTATGTCGCTTCGATAAGCCAATTGGCACGGAACTGGTTTTTTGGCCAACCATGTGGGCACTGTGGATTGCCAATCAAGGAACACCGCAATTCAGTATTTTGATTCCCATGATTTTGGGCACGATATTTATGCGTGCAGCAGGTTGTGCGATTAATGACTTTGCTGACCGTAAAGTCGATGGTGCTGTGGAAAGAACCAAACATCGTCCTTTAGCCACTGGAGTGATTAGTGCTAAAGAAGCCATATATGTGTTCTTGATCTTGGTACTTGCTAGCGCATGTATGTTGTTCTTTTTACCGATAGAAACTTTTTATTGGTCCTTTGGTGCATTGTTTTTAGCGTTCATTTATCCCTTTATGAAACGCTACACGCATCTGCCACAAGTATTTTTAGGCGCGGCATTTTCATGGTCGATTCCTATGGCTTACACCGCAGTGGGGCAAACACCTGATTTAACGTGTTGGTTATTGTACTTTGGTAATTTGGCGTGGACCGTTGCGTATGATACACAATATGCCATTACTGACCGTGAATATGATTTGAAAATTGGCGTGAAATCGACTGCGATTTTATTTGGTAAATACGATATTGAAATCATTTCTTTATTGCAGGCGCTTAGTATTGTATTGATTGGTGCAGCGCTGTATTTAGAAGATCTCTTGGGGCCATTCGGTTTGGTTGCATTGTTGGCTGTGGCTGCCGATTTTATTTACCAGTGGACTAAAACTAAAGGCCGTGATCCTCAGTTATGTTTTTGGGCGTTTCGCCATAACCGTTGGGTCGGGCTTATGATTTTTATTGGAATTTTTATGGCATTGGTTCTTTAATGTCATTGATCTGAAACTTTTTAAAATGAACTAAAGCATCCTATTCGGGTGCTTTTTTTTATGCATTAATAAAAAGGCATGTAGTTTCATGTTTAAAGAATAATGATTAAAAAGGATATTTTATGAAACGTTCAAAAATAGCATTAGCTTTGACAGTTGCAGTTTCTATGCTGTCTTTAACCGCGTGTAATGATGATAATGACTCATCATCTTCGAATCAAAAATCAACATTTGTTTCTGAAGCAAATTATGCTTTAGATACTGTAGACAATACATCGTCCATTAAAGTCATGACGTATAACTTGACCAATGTGCAGGGGAAAGCAGCAACAGCAACAGCCTTAGTATTATTTCCAAAAGCTACTCAACCTAAAGATGGTTATCGTGTTGTGGTATGGGAGCATGGAACAGTTGGAGCTGGAGATGAATGTGCGCCAAGTAAAAATGTAATTCATCCACGCTTTAAAATTCTAGCTAACACGCTTATGGCGGCAGGTTATGTAATTGTGGCACCAGACTATGAGGGTTTAGGTACCAAGGGAGTACATCCATACCTCAATTTATCGAGTGCTGCAAATTCGGCACTTACTGCAGTTAAAGCGGCAAAAGAACATTATGGTAAGCAACTCAATGGTCAGTGGATGTCGATTGGTCAATCGCAAGGTGGTCATGCATCCTTAGGGACGGCGGAATTTGCAAATACGGATGCAAACTATAAAGGGGCAGTGGCAGCCGCACCTGCGTCGAGTTTGGGCACGATTATTAAGATCTATTTAGATCCAAAACTAAATGTTGATGCAAATGGTCAACCTAAAGCCCATGGATTGAATAGATTGGATGAACAGTTGGCACAAGTGCGTTATGCGCTTGGTATGGGGCAGCTTTCGGAGGTTCAAGCACAAGCGTTAATTGATCAAATTGCAGATGGCTATGCTGAGCTTTTGGCATATGCTGCATTGACAAGTTCGGGTATTAAAGCCTATGAGCCAAATTATGATTTAAAAAATATCTTTACTGCAGATGCTGGTGTTATTGCAGAAAAAGCCTATGGACGTACAGGGGATGATGGTGCATGTTTAAGTTATGCCGATCCAAATGGCGCAAATGGTTTGCAAGAACAGTTTAAAGCAGCTGTGATTGAATTCTTAAAAGATCCAACGAATATGGTTTCACAGTACGGAATTGATTTGAATAAAATCGATACCGATCCCGTTGTTCAGAAATTTTTAAATGATAATCAGCCAGCGACAAATGCAACTGCTGCCAAAGTAATTAAAGCCCCTGTTTATATTATTCAAGGTGAAGAAGATAAAGCTGTATTACCTCCTGTGACTCAAGCTTTATTTGAAAATATGAAATTGCAAGCGGTGAAATACTTCCCACAGGCAAAATATGAGGATGGATATTCATTGGATATTGTGCCAAAAGCAAGCCATACACAGGCGATTATCTGTAGAAATGCGCAAGCGGTCGAATTTATTCAAGCTAAAATGTCCGCAGGTACAGGTATCGATTTAACCAATGAGCAAAAAGATGCGAGCCAAAGTCCACATTGTACGGGTATAGCTGCTTCAAGCTAAGTTTTTAAATAATAAAAAAGGAGCATGTCTCCTTTTTTTATTGAATATTGGATTGTTAATCATTCAATCCGTGAAAATGAGGTGCATAGTTAGTTCGAGCAAAGAATGATATGAAGGCTTGAGCGAATTTTGTTTTTTGCTATATTGGGCGTCGAATTATTTATGTAAATGAAAGAATCGTTATGTCTGAAGTTAAGCCAAAACCCAATACCAAAAAGATGATCATTTTGATGGCACTTGGGCTATTGATTCCTATATTTTTGGTCAGTATGGCTTTTCTTGCAGTCAATAGTGATGCTAAAAACCAAGAAAAGTATAAGCAACAACAAGCTGAAATGATTGAGCGTATTAAAGAAAAAGAAGCTCAAGATGCGGCTTTGGCTGCTGAGGCTGACCAAGCAGTATCAGAAGTGCTGGCTGCTCAAGAGTCAAATGCTCAATAAAATTCAGCTTACATTGTGGATGTGAATGCAATGCGCATTCATTCAATGTTTGATTTTGATTTAAGTATTTAACAACTATTTATTTACATCATGCCTGAGCGTGTGAACTGTTGGAATGTTGGTGTAGCGGATTACACGGTAGCCAGCTTCTTCAAGCATCGCATTACGTTCAGCATCTTCTTGCTCTTTGCCTATGTGAGGGGTCATCCAGTTCGATTATCACTAATACATTATAAGTTTGGTCAAGTATGACAAAATCAGTGACTTTTCGATTAAATCTATTTCTGATTTTGTAATTTTGATTAGTGATCAGTGCGCTAAAAGCTACTTGGGCTAAAATGTGGTAGTTCGGAAATGCTTCATTTAAACGATGAAACATCTTACTTTCAAAGGCCGTGATTACACGACGTGGGAAAAACTTTTGTTTGCTTCTAAATAGTCTGGGAAAGACTAAGCAGATAAGGGCAAAAGTTGCCAAGCAACCAATAATAAAAAATATGAACTGACTGAGATCTGGCACGGAATAAACAACATATATGAAAAAAGCCCACGTCATGATGCGTGGGCTTTTAGAATTTGGCTCTCCAACCTGGGCTCGAACCAGGGACCTGCGGATTAACAGTCCGTCGCTCTACCGACTGAGCTATTGGAGAATCTGCACGCATTCTATGGGGCAAATGCGGTGAGGTCAAGTCAGAATTGCAAAAAATAAGGAAATTTAGGCTGAATGTATTAAATATAAACACCTTTAATATAAAGCGTTTTTAAAACTTAAGCTTTGACTATTCTTTCTAATGTGGAAGGAGAGGTCGGTGAATAGCTTAGGTCATAGAGCAAGTGATTCTTATCTTAAAAATAAAAGCCTAGAGCATAAAAAAAGCCCACGACATAATGTGTGGGCTTTTAGAATTTGGCTCTCCAACCTGGGCTCGAACCAGGGACCTGCGGATTAACAGTCCGTCGCTCTACCGACTGAGCTATTGGAGAATCTGAAACGGATTCTAAAGATGTATGGCAGGGTGGTCAAGCCTGATTTAAATAAAATACAGAAAAATCAAATTAAGTGTTTTAAAAATAGCCGAATCAGGCAAGTGGGTACTTATACACATACTTTGGGGAATGTAAAAACAATAAAGTAGGTGTACTCATATTAATGAATAGGCAATAAAAAACCCACTTCGTAATGAGTGGGTTTTTAGAATCTGGCTCTTCCACCTGGGCTCGAACCAGGGACCTGCGGATTAACAGTCCGTCGCTCTACCGACTGAGCTATGGAAGAATAGATGGCTCTCCAACCTGGGCTCGAACCAGGGACCTGCGGATTAACAGTCCGTCGCTCTACCGACTGAGCTATTGGAGAATCTGATGCGCATTTTAGGGATGAATTTTAAAGTGGTCAAGTAAAAATAAAAGATAAAGCGCTTAAATGTTTTTTTATTATCCAAAGATGAGTTTGTTGCTTATTTATTGATTCTTTTAAGCTTTTATTGAGTTAAAAGTCATCAGAATACTTTGGTGATTATAGTTTGAAGAGTAATGGATGAAATGGTGAGTAAGGTTGCGTTAGATCGCTATTCTTGTTTTAGACATGCTGAGAGAAGTACGCACTGTCATTTTGTATGATCGCTATTTTGTTACATTGGGCAATAATTAGACAGCCAATTACAGTTTTTAAAATAAATAGAAGATTTTTTAATAATTTTTAGATAAAAAAATCGTCTAAGTACACAAGTGGCTTAGCTTCCTGTATAAGAACTAGGCAAAGTTTCATTGTTTTATGAAATGGTATTGAATATTTACAAAAGTAGTCTAAATTCAGTATTTTTATAAAATTTAAAAATTTATTTTTTAAACAAGGATTTATATGCTTCACCTTAGAAGAAAATTATTCCCTTTAACTCTTTTATCTATTTTATTAGTCGCATGTGGTGGAGGGGGAGGAGAAAGTAGTCCAACGTCATCAGAAACATCTGTACCGAAGCCTATTGAAGAAACTACTGTACTAAGTCCAGATTTGACGCATGGCTATTTTGAAATTGAAAATTCTGGCATTGCTAATCACTCAACCATCAAGTTTTCACCATTTCACACAAATAGTGTGATTGAAGCATCTGCTACAAACAATAATATGTGGGATTTAGAAATTCTTACACCAAGCAATGATTTGTCTGCCCATATTAATAATTTGGCGGGTCTTTATTTTTATCCTAATGACGATAAAGTTGGAGTTTTTAGCTATTCAGAGAATGATAACGGGTATCTGAGAGTTCAATGTCAAAATTCATGCAGCGATACATTTTCTTATAAAATTGAAAAGCAGAGTAATGGTAAAACTTACTTTATTATAGACGCAAATGGTTCTATAGCAGGACGTTTAAATAATATTGGCTTTGCATCTACAGCTAAAATTAAGGGCTCTGTTAAGTTTGAAGTAAATTCTGATTGGCCAGTGTGGAACACCAAACGATTTAATGAATATCATGCGGAATCAGACTTAGTTGTTAATGGTAAACCTGCAACAATAGAAAAATTTTTGGATTGGAAAACTAGTTCTGTTTTAAGTTTTACGACCGATAAAGAATACTATTTTAATTTTAATAATCCTGTGGATCTTGATCACGATAGATTTATCTTAACAGAGGGGAATTATTTCAGTAATGAGCAACCTAAAGATGTGCACATATATAAGGGATACTTCAATCGAGATTTTATATTAAATACAGATTATGAAAATGGTATAACGACCTTTAAATTCATCAATAACTTATTTACTAACCCTATTGAATATATTGCTTCTCCAGACTTAAAAGTATCTGGAGGTTTTGTGAAAAAAGTTCCTTATGGTCAAGTCATTGCAGGAGATGAAGTTTTTAAAATTGATGCAACAGTTGCAGCAGCGGTATATGCAGAAAATGAAAGTAAATATTTTCGCTTTATGAGTCGAGATAATCAATCTGATCTCGAGTTCACAGTGAAATACGATACTATAACTAAAAATGTAAATGTAGCTTATCAAAGACCACAGAAGGGTCAATTAAATGTGAATATTTATCTGAAATGGAACTGTAAATTGACGGATAATCATTGTACTGGTGTAACTGTCAATGATTCAGAGGGAACAATTGAATTTAAAAATGTGCAGTTAGATGATGGTCGTCTAATAAATGGCAAGTTTGGTCATTTAGGCGTAAATGATCTCGTAAGGTGATAATTGCGTAGTTATACTCCAAAAAATATAACTATGTTGGTTCTCCTACAATTAACTTAATACATGGTATTCGAAAACATCTTAATTTTAATAAATTTCAGAGTCTTGTGTGGGGTGTTGAAAGGCTATACCTATGGATTTTGAATTTTTAAAATGTTTATCATGCAACATGGGAAAAATAGTCTATGTTGCATAGCTTATTTTAGTTTCACTGAAACTAAAACAAAAAAGAGAAGTTCTAATACCTTTTATAACTTTACAAATTGTAGAGCCCATAAAAAAAATCACCCTAAAAGGGTGATTTTTTTTGACTTTAAAATAAGGTTAAAACTTATTTTTCAACGCCAGCAGCTTGACCTGCATATTTAGCGTTTGCATAGTCCCAGTTCACTAGACTTTCTAAGAAAGTAGAGATGTATTTAGGACGAGCATTGCGGAAATCGATGTAGTAAGCATGTTCCCAAACGTCGATAGTCAACACAGCAACTTTACCGTGTGCAAGCGGAGTGTCAGCATTTGAAGTTTTAAGGATAGACAAGTTGCCGTTTACTTCGTCAGCAACTAACCAAGCCCAACCTGAACCGAATTGAGTTGTTGCAGCAGCAGCGAATTCTTCAGCAAATTTTTCGTAAGAACCGAAAGCTTCGTCAATTTTAGCAGCCAATGCGCCAGTAGCTTTACCACCACCGTTTTTAGCCATACAGTTCCAGTAGAACGTGTGGTTCCAAACTTGAGCTGCATTGTTGAATACGCCTGCTTTAGAAGCATCGCCTTTAACTGCAGTGATGATTTCTTCTAAAGATTTTCCTTCAAGATCAGTACCAGCGATTAGGTTGTTAAGATTAACAACATAAGTATTGTGGTGTTTGTCGTGATGGTATTCTAAAGTTTCTTTGCTGATGTGAGGAGCAAGATCGTCGTAACCGTAAGGTAACGCTGGTAAAGTAATCGTTGTCATGTTTTCAATTCCTTGCATTTTGCTGGGTTTTGACATTAAGTGCCGTTATTGTAATAGATTCTTGCAGTAAAATGCGCATTGCTTATAAATAACAATACAGAATAAAGCCTGAAAATATACGTATAAGGACTGAGCCAAAGACCTAGACGATTTAAATTAAATCGGGTTATTTAATTCGAAATAACTATACTCAATATTGAACTGTTCTGAAATAGCTTTTGCGAGTCGTTGTACACCATAACGCTCAGTTGCATGGTGTCCACATGCATAATAATGCACGTTTAATTCTTCAGCCTCGTAAAAAGTACGTTCGCTCACTTCACCTGAAATGTAGGCATCACAATCTAAAGCAGCCGCCTTACCAATAAAGTCCTGTGCGCCGCCCGTACAAAAACCAATTTTTTGAATAGAGGGTTTATCTGCCGGCAGGTGAATGGCATCAAATCCTAATTTTTCAGAAACGAACTCTTTAAACGCTGTTGGAGTCATTGCTTGTTTTAAATAACCAACATTACCAATAGGATTGCGCTCAGTAGGATCTAAGGCTTCAATATTCTCTAATTCGAGCAAATCAGCTATCGCTGCATTATTACCTAAAGTAGGGTGACTATCTAAAGGTAAGTGATAACCTACGAGTGAAATATCTTTTTTGATCAGGCTTTTGATGCGTTTGCCGCGCATACCTGTGATTGGGTAAGCTTCACCTTTCCAAAAATAACCATGATGTACCAATAACAAATCAGCATTTGCTGCGATTGCGGCTTCAATCGCAGTTTGTGATGCGGTAACTGCACATAAAATTTTATGCACTTCTGCTGAGCCTTCAATTTGCAAGCCATTGGGAGCATAGTCCTTAAATTCATGTGCTTTGAGTGTGCTGTCACACCACTGAATAATTTCACTTAACTGAGCCATATACTGTCCAAAATCTCAAAAAGATGCATCAAAATTTACGATTGTTTAAATTGTAACTAAAGAATCACAAATCTCTGTGTTTATTTTTAAGTTTGTTGAAAATATTACATTACAATACGATATAAATTATTTAGCCATCAATGAATTATAAAATTTAGAGGATATAGACGTGCGTCGGACCTTTACATGGTTACCTTGGGTATTATTAATACTTGTGATCATCGGTTTCTTTACATGGCAACAGGTTCAAAAACCTAAAGCACCCATTGCCCCAGATGGGGTCAAAATGCCTGCAGAAAAGGTTGAACCCCTCATTGATACGTCGCGAACAGGCGGGGTGGTTTCGTATAGTGCTGCGGTAAAAGTCGCTGCGCCAGCGGTTGTGAATATTTTCACTACGCAAAAAGTGAAACAATTGGATCATCCTTTATTAAATGATCCTGTTTACCGTGAGTTTTTTGGTAATCAACTTCCAGATCAAACCAATCAAAACGAAAATAGTTTAGGTTCTGGTGTGATTGTTCGTCCTGATGGCTATATTTTGACGAATAACCACGTGATCGCACAGGCCGATCAGATCGTTGTGGCTTTACATGATGGTCGTCGTGCTGAAGCGAAAGTTGTGGGTACAGACCCAGATACAGACCTAGCTGTGATTAAGATTGAAATGAGTCAATTACCGGTTTTGCCATTTAAGCTAAGTGGCAATGAAGTCGGTGATGTCGTCCTAGCGATTGGTAACCCTTTTGGCGTGGGTCAGACGGTTACGCAAGGGATTATCTCAGCTACAGGTCGTTCAGATTTGGGAATCAACACTTACGAAGACTTTATTCAAACAGATGCTGCGATCAACCCCGGCAACTCTGGTGGTGCTTTAATTGATGTTGCAGGGAATTTGATTGGTGTTAATACTGCGATCTTCTCGCAGTCCGGCGGTTCTTTGGGGATTGGTTTCGCCATTCCTGCAAAAGTGTGCCAACAAGTGCTGAACTCTATTTTAAAAGATGGGCGAGTGGTACGTGGTTGGTTAGGTATTAGTTTACTTCCAATTGAGCAAGAAAATATTTTAGATCCACGTGTGAATGGTGTGATTGTGGCAGATGTCATTCGTAATGGACCTGCAGCACAAGCAGGTTTAAAACGTGGTGATAAAATTGTGAAAGTAAATAATGAGCTAATTACCTCGACTTCGCATTTAATCAACTTCGTTGCACAACAAGCGCCATTGAGCACTATGCAAATTGACATTGAGCGAGACGGAAAGGCGATGACATTGCCGGTACAAGTGGGAGAGCGTAAACTGCAAACTCAAAACAGTGACTCGCAATATATTCCATTACCCCGCTAGCATAGAAAATCCCTCTTCATGAGGGATTTCTTTTGAGTACTTTTTTTGTATATCGCTTTGAAGAGCTTCGTTTGCGCCAAACAATGCGCTTTGAAATTGAAATATCAATTACAAAAATGCATTGCACGCTTTGCTGAATTTGGCTTAATTTATAAGCAATAATAATCAGATAAGCGTATAAGAATATGAGCTTTTTACCCGCAGAACATGCCAAAGTTTTATCCAGTCAAGCCAATTTAGATATCGCCTTATATAAGACACGTTTGGCTTTGCTGATTGAGGAAAATGCCAAACAGGGGAATACCGCCGTATTTACGGTTTTACCCAAGCATTTAGCTTTAGAAGAGATTCGAAGTTTATCTGCTGAGCTTACAGAATTGGGATATCAAGTTCGATTTGAAGTGAATGAATTCTTCTATAATTTTAATGTGTATTGGATTTGATTCGGGATTCACTGCATTTAAGGTCCTAAGTTAAAAACAAGATGAAACCCTTTAGAAAACCACAATAATCGTAGTTTTCTAAAGCCGTTTTATAACGCAGTAACTTATTCAGATTTTTGATAGTCATTAATGACTTCAAGTGCCGCACGAAAGGCTTCTTGAGTCGCCGGTGCGCCACAATATGGCAAACTATGAAGTAACACTTCCTGAATTTCTTCTACAGTCGCCCCATTATTTAAAGCCCCTCGGACATGACCTTTGAGTTCTGTCGGACTTTTTTGTGCAGTTAAAAAGGCAATGGTAATTAGTGAGCGATATTTACGGGGTAAAACGCCTTCACGTTGCCAAGTTGAACCCCATGCATGCTCATTAATCCAATCTTGCAAAGGTTGAGTAAATGGCACGGTATTGTCTTGAGCACGTTTGACGAAACTTTCACCCATAACTTCAGTACGAACTTTTAAGCCATTTTCATAATCTTGTTGTGACATGCAGCAAACCCTCTGTGATGTAATTTTGCAATACAGCCTATACCTTTGACTCTGCGATACCATTGGCTGATGGTCGTATAAAAAAGCCATCCCATTGTTTAATAGTGGAATGGCTTTTATTTTGAGAAAAATAAAGCTCAAAATCGATGCAGAAGCTGATTAATAACGCAGAAATGCTTCTGGTTCATCATCGGTGTGTTGTTGCTTTTTCACTTCTGGTGTAACGGTTAAATGTGGATTGGATAACTCAAGTTCGTGGATGAGCTGCATGTCAAATACATCTGTGAGCATGCTGTCATAACGTTGAATGTTGTAAGTGCTGAGCTGTTCAGCTTCAGAGGCTGTAATGAATTTTTGTGCAATTGCATCGGCTATATGTGCTTCAAAAGTTAAACCTTTAAATTGACCTTTAGATTCAGCTTTTTTAAATTGGTTCCACAGCGGTTCAATTTTCAACAATTGTAAAAAGGCATTTTCCATACGACCAGAAACTTCATCTGCTGCAGTGCTGTAATACACGTGTTTTTTCAGTTCTTGGCGGAAAGTATTGTCTAGCATCATTTGAGTGGCAACTTCACGTTTTAAACGGTCTGTCGGTTTAGCAACAACTCGTCCAAACGGAAAGCAGATGATTTTTACTACGCTTGCTGCCAGTCGCATTGGGAAGTTATCAAATAAGCCATGGAAAGCTTCTTCAACATTGTACAAAGCTTTATCTAATGCAAGTTGTGCATGTAATTGTTCAGCTTCGCTTCTTTGACTTTGTTCATAATATTTAAGAATAGCCGTCGCGATAAATAAATAAGAGTGGATGTCTGCCAAACGTCCCGAAAGCATTTCTTTACGTTTAATATCGCCGGCTAAAAGGCCAAGACACATATCTGCAGTCAGTGCGAAATCGGCGCTGAAGCGATTAATTTTTTTATAGTAGGGGCGGCTAAATTCATCTGCTGAAGCTGGTGAGTCTGATGGGCCACCTGTGAACGCATAAGCAAAGGCACGTGCAGTTCGGTTAAAGGTATAGCCTAAGTGCTTAAACAGTATTTCATTGAATGTATTGAGTGCAGTGTTTTTATCTTCGGCTTGAAGTAATTGTAGCTCCTCAAATAAATATGGATGGCAACGCATTGAGCCTTGTCCAAAAATCATCAGAGAGCGACTGAGAATATTGGCGCCTTCGACAGTAATTGACACAGGAATGGCCTGATAATTCAACGCTAAAAAATTACGAGGCCCCATTTGCACGGCACGTCCACCGACGATATCCATGCCGTGATTGACTACTTTACGCATGGTTTCAGTGGCATAGTATTTGGCCATTGCAGTCATTACAGCAGGTTTGCCGCCTTGGTTTAAACCACAAGTCACCAAATAGCGGAATGCTTCAAGCATATAAGCATCTGATGCGATATCACTCGATGCTTCTTGTACACCTTCAAAATTACCTACAGAAATTTTAAATTGCTGACGAACTTTGGCAAATGCACCAACATTTAAATATGCCATTTCTCCGGCTGCCGTTGACAACGCAGGGAGTGAAATACCACGACCGACCGCTAAACATTCCATCAGCATACGCCAGCCTTTGCCGGCATTTTCAATCCCACCAATGATCCAGTCTAAGGGAATAAAGACATCTTTGCCTTCAACTGTCCCATTCATAAACGGTGAGCCTGGATTATGACGTGGGCCTGTAATGACACCGTCATGACTTGCTGGTAATAGGGCGCAGGTGATGCCATATTCCGTTTTATTTGTATCTCCCAATAAGCCATCTGGATCGTATAACTTAAATGCAAGACCAATGACGGTGGCAATTGGTGCAAGAGTAATCCAGCGTTTAGAGAAATTCATGTTTAAGCCGAGCACTTTTTGTCCCTCAAAGGTGCCATAACAGACGACACCTGTATCTGGAATAGCGCCTGCATCTGAGCCTGCTTCAGGGCTGGTGAGTCCAAAACATGGAATTTCTTCACCTTTGGCAAGGCCAGGGAGGTATCGGTCTTTTTGTGCTTCGGTACCATAGTGTAGAAGCAATTCCCCCGGTCCAAGCGAGTTGGGCACCATACAACTGACTGCGGCAGTCAGTGAGCGGGATGCAATCTTGCTCATGACACGGCTTTGTGCAAATGAGCTAAATTCACGGCCCCCGTAAGATTTTGGAATCACCAGTCCTAAGAAACCATTATCTTTAATAAATTGCCAAGCCTCTGGTGGGAGGTCTTTGTGTTTATGGTGAATATCCCATTCGTTGAGCATGGCACAAAGTTGTTCGACTTCATTATCAATGAAGGATTGTTCTTCAGCGCTGAGCTGAGGGTAGGGATAAGCCTCAAATTTTTTCCAATCAGGCGCGCCCATAAATAGCTCTTTTTCCCACCAACTTGTTCCTGCATCTAATGCTTCACGTTCCGTAATACTCATACTCGGCATCGCATTTGCTAAGGTTTTATAGGCAGGTTTGGTGAGCAGATTGAGCCGCAGTGGGTCAATCAACATTACTAAACTTAAAGCAATAAGAGGGATGCCAAGTATTAATGACCATGGGGTTAAAAAGGCGAGTGCAATTGAAACGAATATCAGTGTTATTGCGCCTACAGCTCGTGAAAGTTCAAAGAAAAAAACGGCCCAAAGAGCAAAAATAAAGAGTACGGCACTGAGTATAAATAGCATTTGTTATGGCTCCAGTGACAAGGGCCAGAGCGTTATGCGTTTAAAACAGCCTACATGCGTTTAAAATGATCTCATCTTTTGTCTTTCTGATTTTAAAGTGCATGAGACTGTCAAAATGGCATCACTCGGCTGGTGAGTATGATTGGACAATTGCGCGAATATAATGAAAGCGCAAATAAAGTGTTATCAATAGATTGATTAATAAATAATCACAACACAATCCCTATCGGGCAAAGAAATGTCACATTACGTAAACTTGGATAATTCGATATATTGGGTTGAATATTGGATACTGTTTAAGGAACACACAATTTTCGAAAGATCTTATATTTGTTAACGAATTGGGCTGAGTGTGAAAGCCACAAAAAAGCCCTCAATCAATGAGGGCTTTAATTTGCGATGTTTTAAATCTTAGAGTGATTAAGCTTCAATGGTTTGAACTGCAATTTTCTTTGCAGGATCAGTTTTACGACGTACCGCAGGCACTGGCTCACCATAGTATTGACGGTCAGCAAAGTAACTTGAACGGACCATTGGTGCAGCCCAAATGTTTTTGAAACCAAGCTTTTGGCCATGTGCAGTGTAACGCTCAAATTCTTCTGGGCTTACAAAACGGTCAATAGGAGCATGTTCTTTAGAGGGCTGTAAGTACTGGCCAATGGTGACATAGTCAACATCGTGTGCTTTTAAGTCGTCTAATAACGCGATCACTTCTTCTTCAGTTTCACCAATACCGACCATCAAACCACATTTGGTTGGAACATCTGGGCAGTATTCTTTAAACATTTTTAATAAGTTTAGAGAGTGTTGGTAGTCAGAACCCGGACGCATTGCTTTATACAAACGTGGCACGGTTTCAATGTTGTGGTTAAACACATCAGGTGGACACTCCGTCATAATACGAAGGGCAACATCCATACGACCACGGAAGTCAGGAACTAGAATTTCCAAAAGTGTTTTTGGACTCAAGTCACGAGCTTCTTTAATACAGTCAACAAAGTGCTGTGCGCCGCCATCAACTAGGTCATCACGGTCGACAGACGTAATTACGGCATATTTCAAACCAAGATTGGCAATGGTTTCTGCCATGTGACGTGGTTCATCTGGGTCAAGAGCATTGGGACGACCATGCGCAACGTCGCAGAATGGGCAACGACGAGTACAGATATCGCCCATAATCATAAAGGTTGCAGTACCGCCACCGAAACATTCAGGTAAGTTCGGGCAAGCCGCTTCTTCACACACGGTATGTAATTTTTGTGCGCGCAAAGTTGTTTTAATACGTTGAACTTCATCAGGGGCAGCCATTTTGACCCGAATCCAGTCAGGCTTACGAGGCGTTTCAACCGTTGGCACAACCTTCACAGGTATGCGAGCGACTTTTTCTGCGCCACGAAGTTTTACACCCTGTACAGGTTTACGGTTCTCAGACATATTCAACTTTTCCACTGTTTTTGACGAGGAGATATTCAAAAAATTAGCTCAATCATTATAGCGGACTTGAGCTTAAATAGGGGGAAAACGATATTCATATAATAAATGTGGTTATCACATAATATATGTGAGCTAAATATCCAAAAAAGTTAGGATATACGTCATAATACAGCCTAGATTAAAGAATATTTGTAAAGGAGCGTTGAATGCCACGTAAGAAAGAGGTCGTTAGTGGAACTTTCGTGAAATACGATGCGGTAGTTCTGGGTTCTGGCCCTGCGGGTGAAGGCGCTGCAATGAAACTTGCTAAATCAGGTAAGCGAGTTGCTATTGTAGATATGCGTGAACAGCTTGGTGGTAACTGTACCCATGTAGGAACAATTCCAAGTAAAGCATTACGTCAGACCGTTTCAAGCATTTTACGTTACCAACGTGACCCTATGTTCCAAAAAGTCGGTGAATGGAAACAGTTCACGATGAAACAGGTGTTACGTAATGCGCATAAAGTGATTCAACAACAAGTTGAAACTCACTCACGTTTTTATGACCGTAATAAAATTGATATTTTCCACGGTCGTGCGTATATCCAAGATCAAAACACTGTTTTGATCTTTAGCAATGAAGGTATGACGGAAACTTTAGTATTCCAGCAATTAGTGATTGCAACAGGTTCACGTCCTTACCGTCCAGCTGCTTTAGACTTTAATCATCCTCGCGTATTTGATTCAGATAAAATTTTGGATCTGGATTATTCAATCCAAAAAATCATCATTTATGGTGCAGGTGTGATTGGTTGTGAATATGCGTCTATCTTTATTGGTCTAGACCACAAAGTCGACTTGATCAATACACAGCACAAATTACTCAGCTACTTAGACGATGAAATCTCAGATGCATTGTCATATCGTTTACGTGAGCAGGGTGTACTGATTCGCCACAATGAACAGATTGATCATCTTGAAACACATGATGATCATGTGGTTCTGCACTTGCAAAGTGGTAAGAAAATTAAAGCCGACGCGATTTTGTGGTGTAACGGCCGTTCTGGTAATACAGATGGTTTAGGCCTAGAAAATGTAGGTATCAAACCAAACAGCCGTGGTCAATTAACCGTGAATGATCAATATCAAACTGAAGTAGAGAATATCTTTGCTGCGGGTGATGTAATCGGTTGGCCTTCACTTGCATCTGCTGCATATGACCAAGGTCGCTGTGCCGGTTCTAACATGAGCGGTGAAGAAGGAATTGCACCTGTAACGGATATTCCTACAGGTATTTATACAATTCCTGAAATTTCTTCGATTGGTAAAACTGAACAACAGTTAACTGAAGAAAAAATTCCGTATGAAGTGGGTCAGGCATCTTTCCGTCATTTGGCACGTGCGCAAATTACGGGCGATACCGTGGGCGAGCTTAAAATCTTGTTCCATCGTGATACTTTAGAAATTTTAGGCGTTCATTGCTTCGGTAATAATGCTGCGGAAATTATTCACATTGGTCAGGCCGTGATGAACAGCCCGAACAATACGATTAAATATTTTGTAGAAACCACATTTAACTATCCGACAATGGCGGAAGCGTACCGTGTTGCAACATTGAACGGTATGAACCGCTTATTCTAAGGTTAAAGTGAACTTAGAATGTGCAATGAAAGACCCGTAAGTTTCGGCTTGCGGGTTTTTTATGGGTAGAATAAAGTGCATACAAAATATACAGTCAATCAACTCATAATCATCAGCATTTTCAACTCATTTTAGGTAACCCATGACGATCCGTTCAGTGACTATTCAAGGTTTTCGATCTATTCATCATATGAGTCTGACCTTGTCGCGTCTGAATATTGTCAGTGGTCCGAATGGTTGTGGTAAATCCAATCTATATAAAGCTGTACGTCTCCTGCATGAAGCTGCAAATGGCCAATTATCCCAAGCTATTGCAAATGAGGGCGGGATTCAAAAAATCATGTGGGCAGGTGGTCACCGTGCGGGTGATCGATCGAAAGACCCTAAGCGCATGAAGCTTGCAGTGGAGATGGAGCATTATGAATATCAACTTGAAATAGGTTTTCCTGAACCGCTCATCACCTTGTTTGCACTCGATCCTTTGGTCAAACTAGAAGGAATTTGGTTAAGCGGTTATCAACGTCGAAAAATGAGCGAGTTGTTAGAGAGAACCAACCAAGCGGCATTTCTTAAAAATGTTGATGAAGAACGGATTGCTTATCCGATGGCATTAACACCAGAAGAGTCGGTGTTTGGACAATTGTCCGATCCACACTTATATCCCGAAGTTTCACAAGTGCGTGAGACCATGAAAAACTGGCGCTTTTATCATGAGTTTTCAGTCAGTGGAAATTCACCGATCCGTGTCCCACAGGTGGGTATTCGTTCGCCAGTTTTAGCGCATGATGGCACAAATTTAGCCGCAGCCTTTGAAACTTTACGTGAGCGTGGCAACAGTGAAACCTTGTTTGAAGTACTAGAAAAAGCCTTTCCGCAGACCCAATTTTATGTGCAGGAAATGGGTGGGCGCTTTCAAATGATGATGCAAAAGCAAGGGATCTTAAGACCTTTGGAAAGTGCCGAATTTTCAGATGGGACTTTACGGTTTTTGTGTTTAGCTGTGGCTTTATTGAGTCCAAGACCCCCAAATTTTATGGCACTGAATGAGCCAGAAAATAGCTTACATCCCGATTTATTACCTGCCTTGGCGATGCTGATTGCCGAAGCAAGTCGCTATACGCAGCTTTGGTTGACCACACATTCCAATGAACTGGTTGAAATGATCAAACAGTATAGTGATGTGCAGCATTATCAACTAGATCAAGTCGAGGGGAAGACCGTGGTCAAGGGCGCAAGCTTAATCGATGAGGATTAGATTATTCCTTTAGCTATAGTTTTTTTGCTTAAGTTTAAAAAGGTAGAAAAGTTAAAAAAGCATAATAGCCGATAAAACTGCTTATTAAGCTAAACCAGGCTGGCAGCTTGCTGCGAAGTAAAGCAATAACGACGGCAACAAATATAAAGTCCGTCCATTGAATGATGTATTTCTGGCTCATTTGAAATAGTAGACACAGTAATAGACCGACGACAGCAGCATTGATTATTTTTAAGGTGCCGAAAAGCATCGGGTATTTCATCAACTTATTCCAAAACGGTAATAAGCCAAACAATAATAAAAATGATGGTAAAAATATCGCCACAGTCGCGAGTACAGTATTTAAGAGTAGCACATCAGTCATGGGTAAAAGTGTGCCGAGATAGGCGGCGAAACTAAACAAAGGCCCCGGCATGAGTTGTGCAAGGGCATAGCCTAAGTCAAAATTTTCATTACTGATCAGTCCTGTCGAGACAAAGTCCTGATGTAAAAATGGCAAAATAATATGTCCACCACCAAAGACGAGGGACGCTGTGCGGTAGAAGCTTTCTAAGCTAAATGCCAAGACACTGCTGTGTTGTATATCGAAGAATGGCAGAACGAAAAAAGGGCTGATAAAGGCGAGAAGCCATAGCCATGAAGTATGTGTATTGCCACCTGTATTCAGGCTTAAATTGTTATGTATAGGTGGAACTGTTTCGGCGATATTTGGCTTTTTGTTGTGCAAGTTATTTGATGATAAAACTAAACCGATAATTGCAGCGCATAAAATCACCAAAACTTGATTTAGAGAAAATTGAAAGAAATAAATAAAAAATGCAGCTAAAAGCATGACTAGATACTGAAATTTTGTTTTACAGAAGCTTCGCATCATTTGCCAAAATGCCCATGCAACCACAGCAAGGACGATTAACTGAATAACATGAAAGAATAAAGTTGAGAGTTGATTACTGAGTTTTAGACTTAAAGTGGCCGCGGTACACATCAGCAGGGCTGAAGGTAAAGTAAAGCCTAACCACGCAAAACAAGCACCTTGATAGCGATTGAGTTGAAATCCAATCGCCATGCCGAGCTGGCTACTTGTTGGGCCTGGAAGGACTTGAGCCAAGGCAAGCAAATGCGCATATTCATGCTCTGTTATCCATTTTTCTTGTTTCACAAAATATTGAAAAAACAACACCAAATGTGCCGCAGGTCCACCAAATGCAATACACCCTAATCTTAAAAAGGTGAGAAAGATGACAAGGTTTCGTTGTGGTTTGGACTGGCTCATGCGTTACCAATATTTAAAATCAAAAGTAAGGTTATGAATTTCTAAAGGATAAAATTATTAAAGTTAAAAGATCTTAAAGGCTGATTATTGCAGGAGTATGTAAATCCTGCTTCAAAAATATTTTGAAGTGCTTAGCAGGGAAAAAGATAATTGGATAAAGTGACATAGTGCTGTCCCACATGCACATGGCGTCGGTTTCCGCCGCTGATTAGCATCAGCACATACACATAAAAAATTGTCTAAAAATGACTTCTCCAAAATCAGACACCTTATCAGAAATTTTGAGCGCTTTATTGAAGTGGGTGATGAGTGGCATAGCATCGTTACTTTCAATCATGGCATTTGCAGATGATCAGCTACCTGCTACACAACCATTAGCAAGTTATGCAGATCAAAACAGTTGGCAGGACATTCAGCCCTATCTACCTAAAGAATACCATTTAACCGAAACGCAGCGCCCTAAAGAAGAGTGGTGGAATTGGCAGGGTCATACTGTTCACTTAGATACCTATCGAAATCCACAGGCAAAAGTGAAGGTGATTCTGTTTCATGTTGTAGGAACAAATGGTCGACAAATGTCGATGATTTTGGGGCATCCTTTGGCACAGCGTGGCTATGAAACTATCGCTATTGATATGCCCGGTTATGGCCTCACCCAAGTCAAAAAGGGCTCAAAAATTCGTTATGATGACTGGGTTCAAGCAGGCAATGACCTCATTGAAGCCGAGCGACAAAAAGATCATCGTCCTATCGTTTTGTATGGGCTTAGTGCAGGTGGTATGTTGACCTATCACGTGGCGGCAAAAAATAAACAGGTGAAAGGTATCGTCGGTATGACCTTTCTAGATACTTCAAATAAAACCGTGCGTGATCAAGTCTCTTTGAATAAATTTATGAGCCGCGTGGGCAGTCCAATGGCTCATGTGACGGCACATACACCATTATCAGCATTGCCAATGCCGATGCGTTGGGTAAGTAAAATGCATCGTTTGGTGAATAATGACGCAGCATTGCAGGTCTTTTTCAAAGATAAAACGTCAGCTGGGAATAGTGTATCGGTTAAATTTCTAGATTCGTATTTATATTATAAAAATGACACGCCACCGGAGCAGTTTGATGTCTGCCCAATTCTACTAACGCAGCCTGAACAAGACCGTTGGACGCCTTTGGCTTTAAGTCAGCCATTTTTAGCACGGATTCACCAAGTTCCAGTCGATGTTGTCATGTTGAAAAACGCAGGACATTATCCTTTGGAACAGCCGGGACTCGATCAAATGGTCAATACAATCGATGAGTTTTATCAAAAAGTCACGCAATAATCTGTTGAAAGCATGATGCGTAATTCATACCAAAATAGATATAAAAAAAACCGCCAGAAGGCGGTTTTTTTATTGGGACATTATCGTGGAAATATTTAAGCAAAATGACCATGTTGAAAATCATAAAATGCCTGACGTATTTCATCTTCAGTATTCATGACGAATGGTCCATGTGCCGCAATAGGTTCATTTAAAGCTTCGCCACTTAAAATAAGCAGTTTGGTTGCTTCAAAAGATTTAAGTTTCAAGGACGATACTTGGTCACTGACATATAAAGTCTGTTTCGCATCAAAGCGTTGACCTTCAATTTCGATCGCACCACTTAATACAAAAATCATGTTATTCCACTGTGGGTTGAATGAAAATTCCTGTTCAACATTTGCATTCAAGCGCACATCCAAGACATTCATTGGGCTAAAGGTTTCAGCTGCACCCATTGTGTCTTCAAATTGGCCAGCAATGACGCGTACCACGCCTGCATTTTGTGCAAGTTTAACTTCAGCAATATTGGCTGTAGTCAGTTCTTGGTAGCGAGGTTCAGTCATTTTGGCATGACTAGGTAAATTCACCCAAAGTTGTACCATGTCTAAATTTCCGCCAGTTTTGGCAAAATCTTTAGAATGATGTTCTTCATGCATAATGCCTCGACCCGCAGTCATCCATTGCACTTCGTCTTTGGCAATGCTGCCGTGATTTCCTTTAGAGTCAAAATGCTCCAATTCTCCTTCATAAACAATGGTTACTGTTTCAAAGCCACGATGTGGATGCGACCCAACACCACGTTGATGATGACTTGGAGAGAAATGATATTGGCCGGTATAGCCCATAACGAGGAATGGACTGGTTTGATTGCCCATTTCTTGCATAGGGAGCATAGAGTTTGTTGGGAAGCCATCGCCCACCCAAGTGCTACGATCACTATGATAAACACGTTTGATTGAATTCATAATTCAGCCCTCAATTTATTGCTTCTGAGATCTATTATTGAGGTATAGTGAGGGAATGACAGGGCGAAAAACTCAACAGATTATTCTAAAAATGAAACAATCATGCAAAATTTAAATGACTATTACTATTTCGTGCAAGTGGTGAAATACCAAGGTTATACCAAAGCCAGTGAAGCATTGGGTATTACAAAATCTAAGCTATCACGCCGTATCACAGAATTAGAGACCCGTTTGGGGGTGCGTCTGATTCAGCGTAATACGCGTAAATTTACAGTAACTGAAATAGGACAACAGTTCTATTTGCATTGCTTAAAAATTTTAGAGGAAGTCAGCGAAACGGAAAACTTTGTGCTTAGTACATTGAATGACCAACTCTGTGGCCAAATTAAAATCTCTTGTCCTGTGGCTTTGGTGGAAATGCCTGTTGCAAAAATGGTCACCGATTTTATGCAGCAATATCCAGACATCAGTGTGCACCTGATGGCGACCAATCATCGGGTTGATGTCATTGAGGAAGGCGTAGATTTAGCCATTCGTGTGCGCAATATGCCTTTAATGGATAGTGATTTGATCGTTCGAGATTTAGATGCTTGGGATCATGTTTTGGTGGCATCGCCACAACTTTTCTTCGAGCGTGAAATACCACAGCAATTGGCTGAGATTTAAAATTTTCCGTGTATTGGTTTTGATCGGCCTAAACATTTTTGGGATTTCCGACATCGTGAAAAAAGTGAAACTCAACAAATTGAATTTCATCCACGCTTAAGAACTGACAGTTTTAGTGCCATGATTTCTGCTGTTATTTCTGGCGTGGGAATCGCTTCTTTGCCCAAAGTGTTTGTACGTGATGCTTTAAAAAGTGGTGAGTTAATTGAACTGTTTCCTGAATGGCAATTGCCGCAAGGGGTCATCCATGTTGCCTACGCGACACGACAAGGCATGCTGCCGGGTGTACGTGCGATGTTAGATCATTTAATTTCAGGTTTTAAGGCATTAGATATAGATCATCCGTAATTTGAGCAGTGTTCTTATTGTTTTAACATTTTAATTATTTGGAGTTATTGCTCAAACACGGATTTTACAGGGTTATTTATTTTTTATTGTTGGCATGAAGTTCAACATTAGTATGGTCGTCCTCCTGCTAAGCTAATTCGCTTTAATAAGCGGCGTTGGTCTGAAGGGAAAGGGCGGCGTGAGTGTAAAGTGGCTTGGTTATCCCAAAATACAATGTCACCTTCTTCCCATTGATGTTCATATCGAAACTCAGGTTTCAATAAATGTTCACGTAAAGATGCAATCAATTCACTGCCTGACTGATCATCGTAGTGAACCAATTCGACTTCAGATCGTTCATTTAACCACAGACCTTTACGGCCACTTTCTGGATGGGTACGTACTAGCGGATGTGGATAAGCATGTCCAACAATCGGTTGGTCTTTGAAACGGTAAAGCGGTGTAGCGCCATATCCCGTTGTGCCTTTATTATTTTTGGCACGGACAAATGGGTTATAGGTAATGAGTTGAAGTTGGTCTAAATGTTTTTGTGTCGCTTCATCTAAAGCTTCATAGGCTTTAATGGTGTTATACCATGAGGTTTGTCCACCGTCTTGTGGCAGTTCAATGGCATAGAGTAATGAACCAAAAGATGGCAGTGGAGTCCACTGATGGTCTGCATGCGCAGCCAATTCACCATGTCCAGTATAGTCTCCTTTACCAACTGCATTTGACACAGGTACGACGTCTGGTGGTGTACCGGTATCATCTTGTGACGCTAGCACAGGAATATCTGCACCGGGACGGAAGATTGAACCGAAGTAACTTGCAAACGCGAGATACTGTAAATCATCTAGACTTTGATGTTTAAAAATTAAAATCAAGTGTTCTGCCAACGCTTGTTTTAAACGGTAGATGGTTTCCCCAGACTGTGCTTTACGCGCATCTAAACCATAAACCACAGCCCCCAAAGCTTGGTCATGTTGCGTTTCAATACGAATTTCATTGCCATCTTGAAATTGTTCTGCTTGATGCCAACGTGGAGCATCATGGATGGCTTGTGAAAGTTGAGTCAATGCGGTCATTTCATAAGTTCTCAAATTGTTCTTTATTGAGACTTAATCTAAGGAAGAAAGTGCAGGTTGGAAAATTAAAAAATAAGCTAAGTTTATGAAAAAACTTATTATTAATACTAATATGCTGAAAATGCAGCTTTTATTGAATCGTGTAGAAAATAGCTAAAAAACTGCTGTTGTAGTGTTGATAAAACAGCAGTTTGAATTGGAATTAAGGCTTCTATGCGTCTTTAATGTGCACAAAACGCTTGGTTAAAGTATTCGAATAATTCAGGCGTTTGGCTCCATAAGCCGATGGATAAGGCCAACAAGGCCAGAATACTGATGCCAATACTGAGTCGGAACCACAGTGTTGAATTAGTCATGAATGACACTTTCCTCATTAACCATGAAATGTACCAATACCCCAAAAATACTCAGGACAATCGAAAAAATCCAAATGGCATTATAGTTACCAGTCATATCGTGGTTCACACCACCCAACCAGCCACCAAAAAATGAACCGACTTGGTGAGTAAAGAACACGATACCGCTGAGCATACTGAGATATTTAACGCCAAACATATTGGCCACAATGCCGTTGGTGAGTGGTACAGTAGAAAGCCATAGTAGACCCATAATGACGCCAAATGCATAGATTGTCCATGTGCTTAAAGGCAGCAAAAGAAAGGCAATAATGGCAATGCCACGTAAACCATACAGTCCCATTAACAGCTTTGGTTTGGAATATTTGCCACCGAGCAAACCTGCTGTGTAGGTGCCGACAATATTAAACAGTCCAACGAGCGCTAGGAAAATAGTGCCTGTAGTGGCATTAAAACCATGATCGATTAAATATCCCGGAAGATGGATGCCAATAAACACCACTTGGAAGCCACAGACAAAGAAACCGAGTGCTAGAAACCAAAAGGGTTTATGCTCCCAAGCCAATTGCAAAATTTGTTTAAAAGTCAGAGAGGCTTCATGCGTATTGGTTGCATTTGGTGCAACATACATTGGTGCTTTTAGCATCCAAGCTAAAGGAATAATAAGTGCAATTAAAATGGCGCTGACCACCAAAGCTGAAGACCAACCAAATTTTTGCAGTAACAGTAACGTAGAGGGCAGCATAATGAACTGACCAAAAGAACCTGCAGCACTGGCAATACCCATGGCTAAACTACGTTTTTCTGGATGCGCTGCACGTCCTACGGCCGAGAGTAATACTGGAAATGAAGTGGCCGAGAGAGCCAAACCCAGGATTAAACCTGCACTTAAATTAAGCAGTAAACCGGTGGAGCTGACGGCCATGAGTAATAGTCCGAGGGCATATAATGCACCACCGACGGCGACCACGATCTTACTGCCATATTTATCTGCAAAAGCTCCAGTAATTGGCTGCACAGCACCCCAAATTAAGTTTTGCATGGCAATGGCAAGGCTAAATACGTTATGTCCCCAACCAAATTCATCACTCATCGGCACGAGATAGAGGCCAAATGCATGACGAACCCCTAAAGACAATGCCAAAATAATAGCACTGCCAATGAGCATGTAAATCAGGGGCTTTGAGAAACGAGTATCAGACATACAGCAGTCTACATTTTTTAAATTTAACCCAATGGTATTCGAATAAACGCAGAGTTGCGATTAAATTTAATTCACCAAACAATAAATTTTTTTTATAGGTAACTATGGATGAATAAAGGAAATTGCCTCAGCATAAATTCAAAAGTGTTTAAAAGAGGTTGAAGAGATAATTCAAAATAAAAGACCATATATAGCCTAATAAAAAAGACGGCTGTAGCCGTCTTTTTTATATTCAGGTTATTAATTAGAAACGCATACCGATACCTGCATACGCAAGAATTGGATTTACTTCAATATCGGCTTTAGATTTGATCAGTTCACCATGTGTCGCATCTGTAACGGTAATGGTGGTTTCATTCTGTAGGTGTGCATAGCTGACAGAACCTACAGCAAACCATTTGTCATTGAAGTCATAGGTGAAGCCCACCGTTGCAATCGGAGCAAATACATCAGTTGCCTCTAAATCAACTTTTGGATTTGCCTTACTTGGTTTTCCTTCTAAAGAAGCGCCTGCATTACCTTCTTTAATGTTGGCAATCATGTGACCTGCGGCAATTAAATCTTTCTCAATTTGTGGATTCATTTCCAACTCATTGAAGTAAGCATACATCACGCCTAGACCCACATAGGGACGGAATTTATTGACGCCAGTTTTACCGAAGTGATATTGGATTTCAGCAGCCGGAGTCCATGCACGTGCAGAAGCTGCTGCACCATGTGCGCCTAAGTCGGTAATGAAAATATCATTTTCAAGTTCAAGATTTCCCAGTGCACCGCCGAGTGGTTTTGCAATGGCAGAAAATGGTGCATAAATTTTCCCTGAGCCTTGTAAATCAACTTTTGGCGGAATACCCGCTTTCATTTCTAGTGATACATTGTCAGTGAAGAAATAGTTGGTCATGATCCCAAGCGTGGTGACGTCGTCTGCTTCAAGACCTGTCCCTGGATTGTCCCATTGTTCAAGTCCTGAAATAGTGGCTTTACCACTCATTTCAGCAGGAACAGTGTCCAAAGTATTTAGCGCAACTTCTAGTAGGGGCGGAACTTTGTACCCTTCTCGAATATTGTCTTTTACTGTTTGTGATTTAACTTCGCCAACATCTGCCTCATAGCCTTCATTGATGGCAGTATTTACACGGAATGGCTGTGCTTTACCTTGTGGCATAACATGTAGAGCACCAACAGAGACAGAAAAACGTTTGAAGCCATCGCCATCTTTTAAACTAAAATATGGTGAGTCTGCATGACTGAGCATAGGTAGGGCAGCCATAGAAGCAGCAATGCACAATACACTTTTTTTCATTTTAAAGGACTCCATGTCCGTAAATTGATAATAATTTTTCTAATTGCCCATTATTCAAAATTAGTGCGTAAAAAATGTTATAGAAAACAAGAATAAACGTAATAATCCTGTAACATTCTTGATGATTTGTATTATTTGAAGGCTTTAATTAGGTATTTGTGTAAAAAATCTAACTTTTTTGAAATTTAGAAATGGTTCTATCTATTTGTAAATACTCAATATTTATTGACATAAATGACAGTGCTTTGGTTGATTTGGGTCAATAAATTAGTTTAAAACGACCATATTTAAAGCAGTTTTTTGTGCTGTTGTCCTCTATAGATATAAAAATTCATAGCTAATTATGGAGTCTTTATATGTCAATCGAGGCTAATCACTCAAAGCCTTTTACACCAAAACCATTTTTTTTGTACAATAGCGCTAGATTCAATTGAGTTATTCGTATGAGTACGCAAAACCCTCCCAAGAAAAAGGCTTTAGTCAATTTGCCTTTTCCGATTAAAAAAGCTGAAGATAATGCTTCGGATGAAATCTTTGAAGATATGCGTCCAAAACCGCAGCGTTATGCTGACCGTACTTGGATGCCACCACGCGGTACACGTCGTTCGATGGGTAAGCGTTAAGAGATTTAAATAAAAAAGCCATGATTAAAACCATGGCTTTTTTATTGCAAATTATTGTTTTTAATTGCGTATTTCAGACTGAATTCTTCGGTCTTTATTGAGATAATACTTTTTTTTCTGACGATACATGTCCAGATCTGCACGTTTAAGCATATCTTCCATTCGCTCATTCAAGATATTGGTGGCTGAACCAATCGATATACTCATCGGTTGATTAGAATAAAATTGGTTATCGACCAATAACAACTCATTCAAACTTTGTAAACAGTTTTGCAATGCTGCATCATCAGCACCCGGTAAAAGTATGACAAATTCATCACCGCCAATGCGTGAAGCAGAATAGGGCGTATGCTGAATAAGTTGGTTTAAAATGTTGCCCAGACGTCTGAGGATACTGTCACCAGCATCGTGCCCAATACTGTCATTGAGTTCTTTTAGTCCATTTAAATCAATAAAAATACAAGAAACAGGACGTAATTGATTGCGTTCAAGACGCTTGAGTTCTGCTATATAAAATGAACGATTATAGAGTTTGGTCAATACGTCGTGCTTACCTAAATACTCAAGATAATTTTCAGCCTTTTTACGTGCGGTAATATCGGTTAATGCAACCTGCACGGTGCTCCAGTCGTCGAGATAATCGGGAAATACAGTAAATTGTAGTAAGACGTGGCGAATACTGCCATCAAGTGCATAATTTATAGCTTCACGTTGATGATGTAGATTGCCATTCCAAAGTTCAATCAACTGTTCTTTAAAAGTTTGCAGCATCTCTTTGGCAAACACTTTATGTACATTTTTGAGCAATATTTCTTTATTCGGAGCGCCAAATAAATCAAGCGTGGCTTGATTGACGTCAACGATCAGTATTTCTTTAATGCACTCTTGTACAAAATCGGGGTGAACATCCAAAAATGTCACAAAATCTTCTATACCTAAAGCGCGAAGCTGATCTAATTTGATTTTAATCCGGCTAAAATCTTCGACCCAAAGTGAGGTCGGAGAATAATGAAAACGCGCTTCTGCCAAATGACGACTTTGTTCTTGTAAATGGCAAGCTTCAGTATAAGAGGTGATATCTTCAGTCGTTATTAAGACGGCAGATAAATCCTGCTCATGACTCGGTAGCACGATGCCCTTGAGTTGAATGTCTAGGCGTTGTCCATTAAGCGTATAGTTCACGGCAGAATGGGAAAAATGTGTTTCACCATTCCACAATGCAACCAATTCTCTAATGTGTGTTTGACACATCTCGGCCTGAAAAACTAAATTCAGGTTTTGACATAAATGTTCAAAGTCATGTGCTTGATAAAGTTCCAACGTTTTTGCGTTGACCTGTAAGAGTTTTATTTTTCTCGCACATTGCAGAATACGTGATTCATCTTGTTGAAGAAAAGTAGCGAGATCCTGCACACCTTGCTGACGCCAGAGATCAAATTGTTTTTTGACTTCACTGTAATCTTCAAGTCACATGGCAATGGGGGATAGCTCAAAAAAAGGAGAATCTAGCATGTCTATTTTATGTGCTCGTCATTCTTTATGATAATGTCAGCAAGTAGTATAAGACGAAAAAAATGATATTAAAATAATGTGATATGTAAAATAAGTTTTATTTTTAATGTGACTTAAATCGCTAAAAGTCATTAGTCAACCGTAGAAAAAAAGCCAATATGGACATTGGCTTTTTGGGTGTTTCAAATGTGGTGAAAAGAGCCTTTAGCGGCTGGCTTTACGGGCTTTATTTTCAGGCTTTGGTGCAGCAATTTCACGTTCAGCTTTCCAAACATCGATGAAATCTTTTTCATTGATATTGTACAGTTCAAGTAGGGCTAAAATAACGCCGCCAAACATCATCGGGCCTTCAGAATTACTTTGAAACTCAAATATTTTCCCATTCAGCGCATGCAAAATATCTTCAATTTCAAAAATACGGTCACGACCATTGCTATCTGTCGGGTACATTTGGGTATTCAGCACAATTTTCGCAAGACTTTTTTCATTATCTGTTAAGGCCAGAACATCAACCAATTCATCTGCCGAAGGTGCAAAAATTACCGAGTCTTGAAAAATTGTATGTAGAAGTTTCGAAGTAAGTTTAGGTAAAGCTTTTTCAACGAAAGGACGGAATGAAATTGGAAAAATAACATTTCTGGAAATCCCCTTAAACATGGGGGCAATTTCTTCAACTTTATAGCCAGCGACACCACAACCGATCGAGGTTATGAAGTATTTAGTCTTCGGATGATTCTTGGTATAGATTTTAAAATCATCGACATAGTGTTGAATTTGTGACAACGGCATTTGTTGTAAATGCTCATTCATGGTTGGAATCGCAAAACTTTGACCTGCCCATCCACGACCAATACCATTCATTGCACCAAAATGCTCTAGTGCGGTACGCGCTGCACCGCCAGCATGTTGACCTGCCATATTGCTGCCAAAAACAAAAATGGTATCTTCAGCTAAGTTTTTAACAATACTTTCGTCATGATATTGGTAAGTCATAAGTTTGATCTGTGGCGTCCTTTTGTTCATGTTGCAGATGAAATTTATATAGGTCAAGTATTAATAAGGGATAAATGAACGCTTTACCTATGAGTTTTTTAGCCTAAAGAGTTTCTTTGAAAAAAATTGGCTCAATCAGGTGATTTATAATTTTGAAGTTGACGAAATAATCTAGAAACTCATACTAAATAAAGATTACTTCTGTCTGTAAGAGACTTTGGCTTTTTACATAAATTTAGCGTTGTTTTGTGCAACTTTGCCCTCATAATAAAGCCCTATAAAAACTGTTGAAGAAGAGTGTGATGCAGGAACAGCCTTTTGAACTGGTAACACAATATCAGCCCGCAGGTGATCAACCTCAAGCGATTGAGAAATTGGTCAAGGGGATTGAGAAAGGAATGCATGACCAGTTGCTCTTAGGGGTAACTGGTTCTGGTAAAACCTATACCATGGCAAATGTGATAGCACGCACGCAACGTCCAACGATTATTATGGCGCATAACAAGACTTTGGCTGCACAGCTTTATGGCGAGTTTAAAGCCTTCTTTCCGCATAATGCTGTGGAATATTTCGTCAGTTATTATGACTATTATCAGCCCGAAGCCTATGTTCCATCTTCAGATACCTTTATTGAAAAAGACTCATCCATTAATGATCACATTGACCAAATGCGTCTTTCGGCAACCCGGGCATTATTAGAACGACGTGATGCGATCATTGTAGCGTCAGTTTCAGCCATCTATGGTCTGGGTGACCCGAATGCCTATATGAGTATGCTTTTACATATCGTAGAAGGTGACCGTATCAGCCGTGATGACATCATCCGTCGGCTGGTGGAAATGCAATACACCCGCAATGAACTCGAATTCCTACGCGGCACATACCGTATCCGTGGTGAAATTATTGATATTTTCCCTGCAGAATCGGATCAAAATGCAATTCGAATTGAGTTGTTTGATGACGAAGTCGATTCAGTTCGATGGTTTGATCCCTTGACAGGAAAACTTGTACGTAAAGTGCCACGTATTACGATTTATCCAAAGAGCCATTACGTGACGCCTAAAGATAACTTACAGCGTGCAATTGGGACTATTCGAGAAGAACTTACAGACCGACTGGGGTTCTTTCGTGCAAATGATAAATTACTCGAAGCACAGCGTATCGAACAGCGCACACGTTATGACTTAGAGATGATGCAGCAGCTTGGCTATACCAACGGTATTGAAAACTACTCACGGCACTTGTCAGGTCGACCTTCAGGTGAAGCACCTCCGACTTTGTTTGATTATGTACCTGATGATGCCTTATTAATCATCGATGAATCGCATGTGACTGTTCCGCAAATTGGGGCCATGTATAAAGGTGACCGTTCACGTAAAGAAAACTTAGTGAATTACGGTTTTCGTTTACCAAGTGCGCTTGATAACCGCCCAATGAAATTTGAAGAATGGGAGCGGATTATTCCTTCGACCATTTATGTTAGTGCAACACCTGCACATTATGAAATGGAAAAATCTGAACAAGTTGTTGAGCAAGTGGTTCGACCTACAGGTTTGGTCGATCCTGAAATTGAAATTCGTCCAGTCTTGACGCAAGTGGATGATGTACTGTCAGAAATTAATAATCGTAAAGATTTAAATGAGCGTGTGTTAGTCACAACGCTAACCAAACGTATGGCAGAAGATTTAACTTCGTATTTGAAAGAATACGGCATTAAAGTCGCTTATTTACATTCAGATATTGACACTGTTGAACGAACTAAAATTATTCATGAATTGCGTTCGGGTGTGTACGATGCAATCGTTGGGATTAACTTACTGCGCGAAGGTTTAGATATGCCCGAGGTGTCTTTAGTAGCCATTTTAGATGCAGACAAAGAAGGCTTCTTACGTTCTGAGCGTTCTTTGATTCAAACCATCGGTCGTGCAGCGCGTAACTTAAATGGTAAAGCGATTTTATATGCAGATCGTATGACCGACTCCATGCAAAAAGCCATTGATGAAACGGATCGTCGTCGTAATTTACAGATTGCATTTAACCTTGAGCATGGCATTACGCCACGAAGTGCAGTGCGTCAAAACGTCAATGATATTGATACAGGTGAAGTGCTGACAGATGATGAAATCGATGCAAAAAATTCAGATCAGGCTAAGGCATTAACTGCAGATGAACGTCATTTGATGTCTGATCCAAAACTTTTAGCAAAACATATGAACAAGCTGGAAAAAGAAATGCTGAAAGCATCGAAAGATTTGCAGTTTGAACAAGCCGCTCGTTTACGTGATGAAATCTTGCGTTTAAAAGCACAGATGATTTCATAATTTTGTTAGACAAGATGCGGAATATTGTCTGAATTACATACATAATTCAGACAAGAAAATGATTTTTAGAGCAATTTTTTCCGCTAGAGTAAAAACACGAGAGAAAGAATTACTTAATTTTCATCGAATGTTTTGCATCGAAATGAGGCATAAAATGACAACAACGAATCTTCCGAAAGCTGGTTTTAAGCTCGCAAAAATTGCACTTGGTGCAGCAGTGTTAATTGGTTTGGGTGCAGCCACAATGGCCTATGCACAGACGAAACCGTTACAGACTGTGGAAAAAGTCGAGCTCGATCGTTATTTAGGTATGTGGTATGAAGTAGCTCGTAAGCCTATGGTTTTTCAAAAAAGCTGTGACCGTGATGTGATTGCGGTTTACACGCTAAATGAAAATGGCAACATTAATGTCAATAATCGCTGTGTATCTAAAGATGGTACCAAGAAGCAATCAATAGGCGAGGCATTTGTACAAAATGCACCGTTTAACACGAAATTAAAAGTTAGTTTCTTACCAGAAGCCATTCGTTGGTTGCCTGTGGGGCGTGGTGATTATTGGGTGCTCAAAGCCGATGAAGACTATCAAACAGTTTTGGTGGGTGAGCCACGTCGTAAATATATGTGGGTGCTTTCTCGTTCGGCTCATCCAGATCAGGAAGTGATTCAGGAATATCTAAATTATGCTCAATCTGTTGGTTATGACTTATCAGATATTATTCATACTAAGCAAACAGTGAAACCTAAAACCTAAATAATTGAACAAATGCTAAAAAACCATGCCTGTGCATGGTTTTTTATTTGCTAGAATGTCTCTGCAAAAAGCTTGATCAATCAAGCAAAATATCAAATTCATGGTGTATTTGGGACTGGAGTGGAAGATGTATAAAGGCGTTGCATTGTCTGTATTGGCATCGGTCACTTTTGGTATTTTGTATTTCTTTACCATCTTTTTAAAACCTCTAGATAGCGAGCAAACATTTGCATGGCGCATGTTAGCGACCTTACCATTTTTAACGCTATTTATGTGGTGGATGAAAGATTTAAACA
This sequence comes from Acinetobacter sp. YH12070, assembly GCF_013419625.1. Lineage (NCBI taxonomy): Bacteria > Pseudomonadati > Pseudomonadota > Gammaproteobacteria > Moraxellales > Moraxellaceae > Acinetobacter > Acinetobacter sp. YH12070. Next base: position 42,491 of record NZ_VOZT01000019.1, read on the forward strand.
AAGTCAGTGAAATTTTTTGGCGAGTGGTTAAGCAGCCGATTTTTCTGATTTGGTTAATCATCAGTTCTTTTTTATGTACTACACAGCTTTGGTTGTTTTTGTGGGGGCCGATTAATGGCCGTGGACTAGAAGTTTCTTTGGGATATTTTCTACTTCCCTTAGTGATGGTTCTGGTCGGATGTGTGCTGTATAAAGAAAAACTTTCTAAATGGCAGATGGCTGCCGTGGCACTGGCAATTTTAGGTGTCGGCCATGAAATTTGGCGTATTGGCAGTATCGCGTGGGAAACTGTTTATGTCGCTGTGGCTTATCCAATTTATTTCTTTTTACGTCGTACCTTTAAAACCGATCATTTGGGTGGTTTTTGGTGGGATCTTTGCTTAATTCTGCCTGTAGCATTTTATTTAGGATTTATTCATAGCGATAGTTTAGCGCTGATGTCGTTATTCCCGCATCTGATTTTGGCGGTTTTAGGACTTGGTTTTCTGAGTGCGCTTGGCTTAGGTAGCTATATGTTGGCGAGTCGCTATCTGCCATTTGTGATTTTTGGTTTGTTGAGTTATTTAGAACCCGTGTTGTTAGCTTTTGCATCCATCGCATTGGGGGAGCGAGTAGAAGCCGAAGAATGGCTGACCTATATTCCAATTTGGGGTGCGGTATTGTTATTGGTGATAGAAGGTGTTTTGCATCTGTTTAAACAAAAGCAAAATGAACGTGCGCTAGCAAAAAATGTAAAAGCGTTAAATGATCGAATCGATTCTTAAACTGAAAATAGTGGTACGATAAATTGATCAGTTTACAATTAATGCTTGCTGTTTTTTAGTAAAATCTTAAACTTAGAAAATTAAAACACGCCATGATTCAATTTATTGTTTAGGAAGAACAGCATTGAATGATGGTGTACAAAAATATTTATTTTAGATAAAAATAAACTGAAATCGATAAAAGATCGATTAAAGAACCAAGATACAGGAAGCAGTCAGTGGTTGTCCCATTTCATCAAAGCGCCAAACTTTTACAGCTAGAGCCTGTGTTGGATCAGCATTGGCGGAGTATTGTATCTGAAGTATGCACTGATCTTGATCAATCCAATTTAGCACAGATACAGCAGGTGTTATCGCAAAAAGGTATTCGTTGGGAGTCTTCATCACAGTCGTATCAAAGAGATGTACCGATGAATTTGGGCATGCTGATGAAAGTACTAAAATATGATGTCATGCGTGAGCATGCACAGTATTTGGCAATACAGCTCGAAGAACTTCGAACATTGACAATGAGTATTCAAATTGCGCATAAATTAGAAGAAAACCTAGCCTATATCAATAAAATAGATGCCGAAGAAGATTTTGAATTACAGCATGAAAAAAACGTATTACATCGGCATTTCATTTTAAATGCTGCACAAATCATTCGTGAAATGGATTTGATTGCGCCGAGAGATGCGCGTCAACTCACTGCTCAGCAAGTCAAAATTTTCTTGATCGAAATTTTCTTAAAGTCACATGTGTTGGGGCAAGTTTTTGATGCTTCTATCCCGAAATCATCTGAGGTTTGGCAACATCCGATTTTTAAATACTATTTAAAGCGTGAACAAAAAACGCGATATCTACAAGTCGTACAAACATCTGAGTTTATTTATATTTTGTCGCCTGATTTAGATTGGACGACGCAGTATTCAGCAACTCGGTTTTTATCGACAAAACATAATGACGCTTTAGCAGACGACGTTTTTGATGGGGTGGCCATAGATTTAACTACTGCTTTAGAGAATCAGCAAATAGAACAATTAAAAATTCAAGTGTCAAAGCTAGCATCCATTGCAGGTTTTATACATTTAGATCTACAAAATTTAATGCAGCAACTCCATATACGGGTAGATAAGCATCTACTTTTGATGCTGCATGTAGAGGATGCCACTCAACAATTGGCGACGGTTTTACCTGCTTTTGAGCAGCAGTTCAATGAATTGATTTTGAAGCCATTACATCAGACTGTTCAATTTCAACTAAGTGAGCAGATACAGCATGATTTTGTCTTTTTTCATTGCATGCAAATATCTCAAAAGCTCATCACGAGTCTAAATGTCTTGAGTAGTTGCCCTAAGTTTGAGGCAAGTTTGGAGTTGAAACGACTGCGACTTCAACTACAGGCTTGGCAAGTACTGTTGTTGAAACGGCGTACGCACATTTTTAATGTTCAAAACGAAGATGAGTGGGAGTTTCATCATCATCAGTCACAGCAAATTCATACGGCGCTGAAGGCGATCTTGCAGCCGGTCGATGATCAACAGAAGATCTTTGCTACAGACGCAACTGTAGAAAATACGGGTACCCATGGCGCGCATGCGCATGTTGGATTTTCCAAACGCATGACGAAAACAGGGGAGTATGAAAGCCTTGAAGCCGATGCTTTAAAAGCGCAGCAGCAAAAAAAACGACAAACTTATATGCAGGTTTTAATGTTGCTGAAGGAACATGCTTCACAGCTCGTCAATCTTGATTTTGAGCCATGTGAAAATGCCTTAAACGTGCGATCTTTTAGTGATCAGAGATATTTTGCGATTAGTGCTGGTGAGAATAGTTTAAATGCACTACCGAAAATATTAGAGCTGAGTGTAAATTTCTTTGATTTTAATCTGGAAAAGTTTGCTGATAATCTGAAAAATTAGCTGAATTTTCAATATTGATCTGACTTTAAATAATTTTAGGCAGTAACATTAGGGGCGTAATTTGATTCAAATAAAAGAATGATACGCGGTAAGGTCATCCGCAATTGTCTGAGACAGGGTTACTTCTAATAAAAAATGTTTTTGCGATACTTTGAATAAATTGACGGTAGTGAACGAGTTTTGCGGTGAGGAGCATTGCTCCGCAAGATGGTTTCCTTATGAAGCACGCTTCTCATTTTGCCAAATGAGAAACAACGTTTCGTAAGAGTACCTCCAACTGAAGGCTAAACCCTTTATTCAAACCTTCGATGTAAGACTCCGTCGAATAGTCATAAAAATCATTTAAAAATGTGAAATTATTATTACGAGCTTAACATCAGTAAAAATACTATAAATTGAGCAAAATATAAAAACACCACAATTTGAAAAATATAAATATTCGTTAATCTTTGAGCTAAATATGCAGAGATCTGGTTGATAAAACTACATTTGAAATTTTGTGACAAAAATCTGCGAAAAAGCCGGTTTTTCAACTTTCGGCTATAAAATCATAATACTAATCATGATTATTTTGAAAATTGATAGTGAATATATAACAAAATAACCTTGTCGAAATCTGCTTTTAGATTCATTAATTTTCAGTTTTCCATTACAATTGTGGGGTTTTGAAATTTATGCTTAGATTTACAATTAATTAGAGGACGTATCTGTGAGCAAAGACACTATCGTTGCCCTACATGCAGAGCACCAAGGTCGCTGGAAAAACCGTGAAGAAATCGCGGAACGTATGATTGCCCTAGTGGGTCAGTTATATCGTGAAAAAAACATCGTAGCTACAGTATACGGTCGTTCTTTAATTAACCGTTCGGTTATCCAAATTCTTAAAGCGCATCGTCGTACTCGCGTACTTGACGTTGAACTTTCAGTTGTGAACACTTTCCCAATTCTTGAAGCTTTGGCAAAAATCGAAAACATCGGTACTGCTGAAATTGATCTTGGCAAACTTGCTGTTGAGTTCAAAGAAAAAGGCGGTGATGTTGACGCATTCGTTGCTGACGCTGTGAAATCACTTGAAGGCAATGCAACTAACGTTGAAAACCGTGATGTTGTACTTTACGGTTTCGGTCGTATTGGTCGTATCCTTGCACGTTTGATGATCAGCCAATCTGGTCTAGGTCGTGGTCTTAACCTTAAAGCAATCGTTGTTCGTAAATCATCTGACGGTGACTTAGAAAAACGTGCGTCTTTATTACGTCGTGATTCTATTCATGGTCCATTCGCAGGTACAATTTCTGTTGATGAAGAAAACGAAGCAATCATTGCTAACGGTAACTTCATCAAAGTGATCTATGCGTCTAACCCATCTGAAGTTGATTACACTGCTTACGGTATTAACAATGCACTTGTAATCGATAACACAGGTAAATGGCGTGATTCTGAAGGTCTTGCACAGCACCTTAAATGCGCTGGCGCTGCACGTGTAATTCTAACTGCACCTGGTAAAGGTGACATGAAGAACGTTGTATACGGTGTGAACCAAGCTGACATCCTTGATGAAGATACAATCATCTCTGCTGCAAGCTGTACAACAAACGCGATCACACCAACACTTAAAGTGTTAAACGACAAGTACACAGTGATCAATGGTCACGTTGAAACAGTTCACTCGTTCACGAACGACCAGAACTTAATCGACAACTACCATAAAGCTGACCGTCGTGGCCGTGCTGCAACATTGAACATGGTTATTACTGAAACAGGTGCTGCTAAAGCTGTTGCTAAAGCGCTTCCTGCTCTTCAAGGTAAATTGACTGGTAACTCAGTACGTGTACCTACTCCAAACGTATCTCTTGCAATTTTGAACCTTACTTTAGGTCAAGATGTTGACCGTGAAGAAGTGAATGAATACATTCGCCAAATTTCAATCAACTCTAACCTTCAAGGTCAAATCGGTTATACAAACTCAACTGAAGTTGTATCGTCTGACTTTATCGGTTCACGTACTGCAGGTGTATTTGACGCTCAAGCGACAATCACTTCTGGTAACCGTTTAACTGCATATGTTTGGTACGATAACGAAGTGGGTTATAGCTGCCAAGTATTGCGTATTGCTGAGCAAATGGGCGGCGTAAGCTATCCAAAAATTCCTGCTGAAACAAATGCATAATTTGTGAAAGCAAAAAAAAAGAGCCTCATTTGAGGCTCTTTTTTTTATACACTGAGCAAGGATGAAAAGCTTAAGGGATAGACGATGGGTGGATTGATCAAAAGCATCAAACTATCTTGTTTTTTCTGCCACTGTTAGATGAGTGTGAGTCATTTATAATGAAAAAACCGACTAAAATATTCAAGTTTTAAGTTAATGAAATTATTAAAGAAATAAATACAAAAATTGCAAACTGGTTTGGGTAATGTGTTCAAAATAAAGCGGTAAAAATAAAAAAGCAAAAGGAATTTAGTTTTCAAGCAAAGCACATGCTCAGTGGATTGGCATTTATTGTGTTTGCTGCACTCTGTGGTGTACTCATCGCCATTTGGGTGTTTAAGCACTTTAATATTTATATCCCGCTAGAAAATCAGAACGTTAATATTGACCTGCAAGAGCCATTACAAGCTGAAGTCAAAATTCATGATGCCTTGGATGTGGACGTGACAGGGCGGGTGAATGCTGAAATTCCGATACATGAAAATTTAAATATTCCCTTAACTCAAACGCTGACACCACGGGTGTATTTTGATAATCAAGTTCCGATCAAGACCACGATTCCAGTGCGTGAAACTTTGAAAGTGAATCAAAACCTTCCTGTGAATACCAAAGTGAAAGTCAGAGTCATGGGGCAGGATGTGACATTGCCACTCAAAGGTGATATCCCAATTCAATTGGATATTCCAGTGCATATTAATGTGCCTTTAGAGCAAAAAGTACATTTAAAGTTTGATGCACCAGTCAAAACCGTGCTGAAAGAAAACCTACATATTCCACTGAATGCAAATTTAAAAACCAACATTCCTATTGAAGGTAATTTAAATGTTCCAATTAAAACGGCATTAAAAGCGACAGTGGATGTGCAAAAAACGTTGCCGGTTCAAATTAAAAAGGGTGAATTGGTGATTCCACTAAAAACAATGCGACTCAACAGAGAGCATGCCAAAACTGAAGCGAAAGCTCAGGAGTAAGCCATGTGGATATTTCAATCGGCGAAGCGCATCATTTTGAGTTTTATCGCAGTTGCGTTATTGGTTGCGGTACTATTTTGGTTGTATTTAAATATTTATGCGTCGATGCAAGTACGTGCAAAAAATCCTGATATTCAATTGTCGCATTCACTACCCACTAAAATTTCCGTTGGCAATTATTTGCAAACGCAGTCTATTGGGACTCTGGATACGCAGATTGCTTTAGATCGGAAGCTGCAACTACCCTTGAAGGGAAAATATCTGGCAGATTTGCAGTTTAGTGTAGAGGTTCCGATCTCTGTGGATATTGATTATTCTACCAATATTCAAATTAACCAGACGATGCCGCTTGAGGCGACCACGGATTTGGTGATTAAAAATAAACTCGTGCCGAAATTTCCGTTAAAAATGGATATTCCTGTCAAGTTAGATGTGCCTTTTCATTTGAAAAGAACCTATAACATTCCTATTCGAATTAATTTTAATGGCCCTGTGTATTTTGAGTTTAATGAAAAAGTCGATTTGCATGTGGTACATCAGTTTGCACCACATCTAAAACTTAATGACCCGATGACCATGCGAAAAATCGCAACCTTTAATGCCACGATGTATAACGTAGAGCGTAATACCAAGGCAAATTTAGATATGAATATGGATTTGCCGATAAAAAATGTACATCCATAATTCAGATTCAAATCAAAAAAAGCCCGAATCAATTCGGGCTTTTTTTGTGGTTCGATCTTATTTTAAAGCAGCTTCAACAGCACTGCGTAAAGTAGTGGTTGGGTGACCGAGTAACTGTTCCAAGTCCTTACGATCACTTTGCATTGCACCGTCAATGCTGTTGATATCAGCATCGACGATCACATCTATAAGACCAGCAGATAAGCCCACTTGTAATAGACCTTGTGTATAGTCTTCAGCGGTTAGATTTTGATAGTGAACATTTTGACCTGAAACTTGCTGTAGGGTTTCAGCAAGCTGTGCCAAAGTGAAACTGTCTGAGCTTGCAAGTTCATAAGTTTTATTCTCATGACCAGCGCTTGTAAGTACTTTTGCAGCAGCTTCAGCATAGTCAGCACGTGTCGCTGCATTAATTTTTCCATCCTTTGCTGCACCAAATAAGGTACCTGTTTCAACCACATGCCCTACAGCGGCAAGATAGTTTTCGACATACCAGTTATTTCGTAAGAAGGTATAGGTTAAACCACTAGCTTGAATCAGACTTTCTGTTTCACGATGTTCTTGAGATAAACCCAATGGTGACGTATCTGCACGTAACAGGCTGGTATAAGCAAGATATGGAACTTTCGCTTCTACTGCAGCATCAATTACGGCTTTGTGTTGTGGAGTACGCCGACCAATTTCATTGGCAGAAATGAGTAATAATTTATCGACACCTTGTAGTGCAGGAACCAGTGTATCTGGTTGATCATAGTCAAAATGACGAAGTTCGATGCCTTGAGCTTGTAGAGATGCTGCTTTTTCTGTCGAGCGAACTAAAGCGATGATGTTTTCGGCTGCGGTTTCTTTCAATAAAAATTGAAGGACCAATTGGCCTAGTTGACCTGTTGCACCTGTAATTGCGATTTTCATATTTAAACCCTCTGATTGTTGAATAAATGATCTTGATGGTTGAATCTTAATCTGTTAACTTACTAAATGTAAGTACGTACCAAAAAGTAAGTTAGTGACTTTGAGGAAAGATTTAATGAACACATACGCTACAAGTAAATTATTAGGTCAAGTTTTATCCACAGATTGTCCATCTCGAGAAATATTGGAACATCTCACCAATAAATGGTCAGTATTAGTTTTACGTTGTTTGACTGAAGGGGTACACCGTTTTAGTGAACTTAAGCAGCGGATCGAAGGGGTGAGCGAAAAGATGCTGGCTCAAACGCTGAAAATGCTCGAGCAAGATGGTTTTATCTTAAGGACAGTCTATCCAGTTGTGCCACCCAAAGTTGAATATCAACTGACTTTAATGGGCTCACAGGCTGCAGAAAAGTTAATGCATCTGATTGGTTGGGTTGAACGAACATTGCCTGAAATTATTGAAGCCAAGGAAAATGCACGTAAATAGCTTTCAGAAATGGGGAGTGAAATTCGTTTGCCATTTATCAAAGGTATTTTGATGATGAGCTAAAGATTTTCGAGCGATGTGCGGATTTTCCTAAAAATTTGCATCAGCACCAAGATGAATGAAATTTATAGTATTGCTGAATAATATTGTTCGAGAAATTCTTTAAAATATGGCAGAATAAGCGGTTTTAAAGTTTTTAGAGGATTGGCAAACATGCGCTTTGTTGATGAAGCAGTCATTACCGTAGAGGCTGGCGACGGTGGCAATGGCGTAGCCAGTTTTCGCCGTGAAAAATTCGTACCATTTGGTGGTCCAGATGGTGGTGATGGTGGTCGTGGCGGTAACGTATACGTTCAAGCCGACAACGACACAAGTACCCTAGTAGATTATCGTTATACACGTAAATTCCGTGCAGAACGTGCTAAAAATGGTCGTGGAGCGAACTGCTCAGGCCGTGGCGGTGAAGATACCGTATTGCTCGTTCCAGTGGGCACAACAATTGTAGATACAGAATCTGGCGATATCATCGGCGACTTAGTGGCTGACGGTCAGCGTGTGTTAGTGGCAGCAGGTGGTGAAGGTGGTTTGGGTAATACTCACTTCAAATCTTCAACCAACCGTTCTCCACGTAAATGTACACACGGCTCAAAAGGCGAATTTCGTGAAATTCGTCTTGAATTAAAAGTACTCGCAGACGTTGGTTTGTTGGGTATGCCAAATGCGGGTAAATCAACCTTTATCCGTGCAGTTTCAGCAGCAAAACCAAAAGTTGCAGATTATCCATTTACCACTATGGTGCCAAATCTAGGTGTGGTTGATGCCGATAGTCACCGTTCATTTGTAATGGCGGATATTCCGGGTCTAATCGAAGGGGCTGCAGAAGGTGCAGGTCTAGGTATTCGATTCCTGAAACACTTGGCTCGTACACGTATTTTATTACACATTGTAGATGTTCAACCGATTGATGGTTCTGACCCTGCGTACAATGCAAAAGCAATTTTGGAAGAGTTGAAAAAATTCTCCCCAACACTTTCAAAATTACCTGTTGTATTGGTACTCAATAAAGTAGACCAATTGGCGGCTGAAACGCGTGATGAATGGTGTGATCACATTCTCGAAGAGTTACAGTGGAAAGGCCCTGTATTCAAAACTTCAGGTTTAACGTTTGAAGGTACTAAAGACGTTGTGTACTACCTGATGGATCAAATTGAAGAACAGCGCGAACGCGAAACTGAAGATCCTGAATATGCTGCAGAAGTTAAAGCATTCCGTGATCAGCTTGAAGCTGAAACACGTGAGCAAACACTTGCTGCGAAAGAAGCATATCGTGAAATGCGTCGTCAACAACGTCTGGCAGGTCAAGGTGAAGACTTTGATGATGAATTTGAAGACGGTGATGATGAGGCAGAGTCGTACTACGTACGTTAATTGCTGAATAAGTGTCAAAGCAAACAAGTCTGAGGACAAGATGATAGAAGTGGTAGATGGGCAACGTCAGCTCAAGGGTTGTAAACGTATCGTTGTTAAAATCGGATCATCACTACTCACAGCAAACGGAAAAGGGTTAGATCTGGATGCAATCTCGCATTGGGCGGGACAAATTGCAGAACTACACAATGCAGGACACGAGATCATTCTTGTGTCTTCCGGTGCTGTGGCTGAAGGGATGGTACGTATGAATTTGGACAACCGACCCACAGATCTACCCAGTCTACAGGCTTGTGCTGCCATTGGTCAGATGGGCTTAATTCATACTTGGTCTAGCGTATTAGAACAACGTTCGATACGCACAGCGCAAGTTCTGTTAACGCATGATGACTTGGCAGACCGTCGTCGCTATTTGAACTCTTGTGATGCTTTGCAGCATTTGATCGATTGGCGTGTGATTCCTGTGATCAATGAAAATGACACAGTGTCGACTGACGAAATCCGCTTTGGCGATAACGATACTTTAGCTGCGATGGTGGCTGGACAGGTTCATGCAGACCTCTTGGTGATTCTAACTGACCAAGAAGGTATGTTCGACTCTGACCCACGCTCCAATCCAGACGCAAAACTGTTCCATACAGTACGTGCAATGGATGAATCATTATTCGATATGGCGGGCGGCGGCGGTAAATTCGGTCGTGGTGGTATGTTGACCAAAGTTCGTGCGGCACGTTTGGCAGCCAAGTCAGGTTGTCCAACAGTGATTGCGAGCGGCGATAGCGACAATGTACTTTCACGTGTGATGGCAGGTGAATTACTCGGTACCTTATTCATTACGGATAATGACCGTGTCACAGCTCATCAACAATGGTTAGCTGCACATTTACAAACAGCGGGTCGTTTAGTAATTGATGATGGCGCAGTCAAAGCCATTCGTGATAATCACCGCAGTTTATTACCTGTCGGTGTGAAAGCGGTTGAAGGGCATTTCGAACGTGGTGATGTGGTGGAATGTGTCGATACACAAGGTCATCGTGTTGCCGTAGGTCGTGTAAACTTCAGTTCACGTTCGGCAGAAATCGTTAAAGGTTTGGCCTCAGATAAAGTTCATCAAGTTTTAGGGGAAGCCCGATCACTTGAAATGATCCATCGCAATCATATGTCGATTTACTAAATTGAAAGATCAAAATCCTGCTTCCGAGCGGGATTTTTTATGGCATGCCATTTGAATATAACGATAAAAATAGTAATAAGACGAGAAGAATATGAGCGAAATTCAATATTTAAACATTCAAGATCTAAAAGATGAGCAGGCTCAACTGTGTGAATTATTGGCCCAATGTGTGCAAGATGGTGCATCACTGGATTTTTTAGCAGAAGAATCTAAGTCGCACTATGATGAATATTGGTCTGCTGTGGCAAAGGATATTCAAAAGCATAAAACCTTTTTGTGGGTGGCGCTGCAAAGCGGTGAAGTTGTGGGCACAGTACAATTGGTTCGTGCCACCAAAGCCAATGCGCTGCGTCGTACTGAGATTGAAAAACTTATGGTGCATCCAAAGGCACGTCAAAAAGGCATTGCTCATCAACTATTCACACTTGCAGAAGATCAAGCAAAACATTTGAACTTGAAATTACTTGTACTTGATACGCGTACAGGCGATGTCTCTGAAAAGCTATATGAAAAATTTAACTTTATAAAAGCTGGGATCATTCCGCAATTTGCATTGAGCCATACAGGTACAATAGATTCAACGACATTATTTTATAAATTATTAGTTTAAGTTGAAACGGATGGATATTTTAGACCAAAACTCCTGCACAGATGCAGGAGTTTTTCATTAAAGGTTCTTTTGATTAACTCGTTTAGAGAGTTCTTCCGCACTTTCAACTCGTTCAGAATAGCGATCTGTGAGGTAGGCAGATTGACCACGTGTGAGTAGGGTAAATTTGTATAATTCCTCCATCACATCGACAATGCGAATGTAATAGGAGGAAGGTTTCATGCGATCATTTTCATCAAACTCTAAAAATGCTTTTGCAACAGAAGATTGATTTGGAATCGTGATCATCCGCATCCAACGCCCAAGGATGCGCATTTGGTTAACAGCATTAAAAGATTGCGAACCACCACTGACTTGCATTAACGCCAGCGTTTTACCTTGAGTAGCACGAATGGCACCTGCCGCTAAAGGAATCCAATCAATTTGTGCTTTCAATATAGAGCTCATCGCACCATGTCGTTCTGGCGAACACCAAACCATGCCTTCTGATCATGTAAGCAATTCATGTAATTCCTGAACTTTGGGATGTGATGTTTCAGCATCTTCAGGCAGAGGAAGACCTTTAGGATGAAAGATTTTGACTTCTGCACCAAAATGTTCAAGGATTCGACCCGCCTCCAATACCGTTAAACGGCTAAATGAGCGTTCACGGTTGGAGCCATAGAGCAGCAGGATGCGTGGCGGATGTTCAAGTGCTTTAGCTTGAACTTGCTCAAAACGCGGTGTTTCAAGTAAATCAAGTTGAATATTGGGGAGCTTCATTTTAGTTCTCTTTATACCATTTGCGTTTTAACCATAGCGATACACTCACTAATGCAATAAGCACAGGCACTTCAACCAATGGGCCAATAATCGTGGTAAATGCAATCGGAGATGCAATGCCAAAGGTGGCGATGGCAACAGCGAGGGCAAGTTCAAAATTATTACCTGCTGCTGTAAAGGATATCGCAGTGGTTTTGGCGTAGTTATTGCCCATCCATTTGCTCATCAAAAAGCTAATGAAAAACATCACCACAAAGTAGATCGTGAGGGGAATGCCAATACGCAGTACATCCATCGGAAGGCTCACGACATCTGCACCTTTGAGGCTAAACATCACCACAATGGTAAAGAGTAATGCGATTAAACTGATGGGGCTGATTTTGGGTATAAATTGATTTTTATACCAATCCAGACCTTTTTGTTTTACCAATATGGCACGCGTCAGGAAACCGAGCAGGAAGGGAATACCTAGATACACCAATACTGCATGTGTGATGGTCCAAAAGCTGACTTGGATCACTTGTGCTTCGATACCAAAATATGGCGGTAAAAAACTCAAAAAGAACCATGCGTAGGTACTAAAAAATGCAATTTGGAAAATACTGTTAAATGCCACTAAAGCCGCAACGTATTGGTTATCCCCGCAAGCTAAATCATTCCAAACCAGAACCATTGCAATGCAACGTGCTAAACCAATCAGAATCAAACCGGTCATGTATTCAGGGTAGTGTTGTAAAAACACGATCGCCAAAATAAACATCAGGCAAGGTGCGATTAACCAATTTTGAACCAGTGATAGGTATAAGGTACGTTTATCTTTAAACACTTCAGGCAGCGCTTTGTAATCCACTTTGGCCAAAGGCGGATACATCATCAGGATTAAACCAATGGCAATCGCAATATTGACATCACCGATATTGAGTTGATTTAAAGCTCTTGAAGCACTTGGAATATAGACGCCAATCGCAATGCCTAGCCCCATTGCGATAAAAATCCACAGCGTGAGGTTTCGGTCGAGAAATGACAGTTTTTTAGCAGTCATTATTATTGAATCTCTGAAATTTTCTCAATCTTTAAACGCAGTTCTTCATTGGATAGCGCTGAAAAATCCAGTTGAAATAAAGCATCAAGGCGACGATTAATGTGTGCGACAGTCTCTAAGAATGCCTCAAGTTTGACCGCTTCAGTCGCATCTAAATGTGAAGGATCTTCAAGTCCCCAATGTGATTTAATGGCTGAGCCAAGAAAAATAGGACAGGCTTCTTGCGCAGCAGATCCACAAACAGTAATCACCACATCAGGTTCGAATTGCTCACATTCCGCAATCGTTTTACTGTATAAACCTTCGGTGGGTAAATTTAAGTTATTGAGGGTTTTGAGTGTGAGCGGATGTACGTGTCCACTAGGTTTGCTTCCTGCGCTATAAGCATGAAAACCTTCTGGTGCTCGGACATTAAATAAGACTTCGGACAAAATGCTGCGGCAACTATTGCCCGTACATAAAAATAGAAAATTCATAGTGATTCACAAAGGGTCGTATTACTTTTTGAGGTGTTTAAATTGAGGTCTTTAAAGCGTTCTTGATGGCGCATGACCTCAAGAATTTGTGTGCACCACGCTGGGAGCGTAGGATGAATCGAGTAATACACCCATTGGCCTTTACGTTGATCACTCAAAACACCAGATGAGCGTAGTAGCGCTAGATGGCGTGAAATTTTGGGTTGGCTTAATTGAAGTGATTCGGTGAGTTCACATACGCAGAGTTCACCTTTGCATGCCAATAACATGACGATATTTAGTCGAGTTTCATCGGCAAGTAATTTGAAAAATTCAGTCTGTTCCATGTCTATCTATACATATGGATTAGCATATATATTTACATATGAATATATAGATGTCCATATGTATAAAGGTTTTATCTAAATCTAAATTTAAAAGTTTAATGATGATTATGTGATTTACGATATTTTAAAAAACTGATTTATAAATCTCGTATTTTAGAAACATCCTCAAAGATGAGGATGTTTATTTTCAAGTGTAAGTGCTTTATTCAATCCATCCCCGTCGAATTAATGGTTTCATTAGAAAAGTATGCATATTCAATATGTAATACATAATCTTATGTTGGTGTTTCCACCAAATAGGCAAGCCTGCCAAATTTATGAAGAGAGCAATAAAAAAAGCACCGAACATATCAATAGGAAAATGTACGCCCACATACACGCGAGACCATGCTACAAGCAATGCCACCCAAATCAGTATACGACCCAAATCGCGTTTTAATGAAAAATAGTATGAGAACGCAATACCACTAAAAATACTCATGTGATTACTGGGAAAAGAGCCTGTAGGATCATGTTGTATTAAAGTTTGACCTACATCAATTACAAAGGGGCGAGGTGTGTGCAATATTGCGGATAAAATCTCACTTATACACAGTGTCACTGCGGTAAAGAGCGCAGCTTTTACAATTGCTGTTTTTGTTTCAATCTGTCCAAACAACCATGCGAAAGCAAAGATAATTAAAAATATGTAAATCAGATCATGTGCGATAAATTGAGCGAAAGTCATCATTAGTGTTGATGCATGCTCGGGCACATTTAATAAATAGTAAAGGTCAAGATTGAGTTGTTCGATAGACATGTTGCTTAAGGGGGAATAAGACAGTTGGCTAATGTAATCCTCTCGTGGCTAAAGATATAGCAAGGAATTGTAAAAATTAACGAAATAAATAAGCGCTTTGTTGAAAAGCAAAAAAGCCATCAAAAGCGACTGCTTATTTGATGGCTTTTTGATGCTAGGGCATGAACACTCAATTATTTAAACTGTATGGTGCCGTTGGCATTTACAGTGATTTTAGACTCGCCACCCGCCATTTCCTGTTCTGGAATTGCATCAGCTGCTGCAGCTTTCATCATGGCCATACGTGGTACAGGCTGACCACCATAATTGCTGGTATTTAAATTGATATTCACCAAGTTATAGCCTGACTTATTCCACGCTTGTGACAATGTTTGCGCGCGTTGTTGGAAGTTTTTAGAGGCTTCAACCATGAGTTCATTTTCAACTTTTTTACGCTGTGCATCTGACACACTAAAGCTGATGGATTGAGTTTGGAAATTTTGTTGTAACTCGCTCACCAATTGGCTAGCAGTTTTAAAGTCAGTACTTTCTAAACGAACTTCAGCACGACCACGCCATTCTTTCAATTTACGACTGTCATTGTCATAAATCGGGTAGGTGCTTTGAGATCCCGTTTCGATTTTTACCGCAGGGTATTTACGGGCTGTGTTCACCGCTTGGGTCATCAATTGGTTGATTTGGGTAGCAAGTTCAGCCGGTTGTTTATTTGATTTTTCAATATATAAAACGGCATACATTTGGTCGTTCGACACTTGGCGAGTAGCATCCGCCTGAATGTTCACGATGTTGTAATTGAGTGGGTCAGCTGCTTGAGTTGCTGCTGCCAAACCTAGACTGGATGCTAATAAAACAGTAGATAAGATAATTTTACGCATTGTTATGACCTATTCTTCTTTCAGAATGACTAATTTAGCTTATGCTGTTATCTTAAAAGGTGATTATGATGGATTAAAGGAAAATCTGTGGTGGGATTGTAAATCTTTCAAGAAAAATAAATGTAGTGCTTGATGAATATTTATTTAAATAATCAGTACTTAGTTGTTTTAATAATTGAAGATTACAATAATCATTCATAAGTTGTAAAAAAGCATAAAATAAAAAGGTTTTCTTTGTTTTGTCACACTGTAAGATGATAATTCAAGATATCCATGGAATAGATCTGTTTTTTCTCAAAATTATCTTTTTATTTGATCATAAAAGTGATTTATTTTCTTGAAAAAGTCTGTATCATCCGCCTCCTAGTTAGCCCATACTCAAAGAGCTTTTAAAGCTAACTAGAAACTCATAAAGCACCGAGTCAAAGGACCGCAAGTCACCCGACTTATTTCTTTCAACCCATATCAGAGATGGTAATTCGATATGAGCGTTTCTTCTGTAAACCCTGCCACTAATTCTACTAACGAATACTATTTGACTCGCCAAAGCCAGATGGAATCCAATGTTCGTAGCTATCCGCGTAAACTTCCACTTGCGATAGCAAAAGCTTTAGGTTGTTGGGTTACTGATGTTGAAGGTACAGAGTACCTCGATTGTTTAGCTGGGGCAGGAACATTGGCATTAGGCCATAATCATCCTGCGGTAATTCAAAGTATCCAAGACACGCTTGCAAGTGGCCTCCCATTGCATACTTTGGATTTAACAACGCCTTTAAAAGATGCTTTTACTGAAGCACTACTTGAGCAATTACCTGGTGGTAAAGAAGAGTATTGTCTACAGTTCTGTGGCCCGTCTGGTGCAGATGGTACAGAAGCAGCAATTAAATTAGCAAAAACTTACACAGGTCGTAGTTCAGTAATCAGCTTCTCAGGTGGCTACCATGGTATGACTCACGGTTCTTTAGCAATGACAGGTAACTTGTCTGCTAAAAATGCTGTGAACGGCTTAATGCCGGGTGTTCAATTTATGCCGTATCCGCATGAATACCGTTGCCCATTAGGCATTGGTGGTGAAGCGGGTGTTGATGCATTAACGTATTATTTCGAAAACTTCATTGAAGACGTAGAAAGTGGTGTAACTAAGCCAGCAGCTGTAATCTTGGAAGCAATCCAAGGCGAAGGCGGTGTAGTGACTGCACCTGTAAAATGGTTAAAGAAAATCCGCGAAGTGACTGAAAAGCACAACATCGTGTTGATTCTTGATGAAGTACAAGCAGGCTTTGCACGTTCAGGTAAAATGTTTGCCTTTGAACATGCGGGTATCGAACCTGATGTTGTGGTGATGTCTAAAGCAGTTGGTGGTAGTTTACCGCTTGCAGTATTGGGCATTAAACGTAAGTTTGATGCTTGGCAACCCGCAGGTCACACGGGGACATTCCGTGGTAACCAACTTGCAATGGGTACAGGTCTTGCAACCATCAAAACCATCAAAGAACAAAACTTGGCTCAAAATGCACAAGAGCGTGGTGATTTCTTACAAGCTGAAATTAAAAAATTAGCTGTAGAATTCCCATGTATTGGTAACGTGCGTGGTCGTGGTTTGATGATTGGTGTTGAGATTGTTGATGAACGTCAAAAAGCAGATCACATGGGTTCTTTACCAGGTGATTCTCAATTGGCAGCAGCAATTCAAGCAGCATGTTTCAACAACAAATTGTTGTTAGAAAAAGGTGGTCGTAACGGTACAGTCATTCGTTTACTTTGCCCATTGATCATTAACCAAGCTGAATGTATTGAGGTGATCGTTCGCTTCAAGAAAGCACTTGCTGAAGCACTTGTTGCAACCCGAGGCGCATAAGTCATGGTAGATTTTGCAGAACATCGTAAAGCGTTATTCTGCAATGATGCACAATCCATTGCTGACTATCAGTCAGCAATGGGCGAAGCGGTAAAAGCCGTTTCTGCATGGTTGCAAAATGACAAAATGTACACCGGCGGTAGCATTAAAGAGCTTCGTAGTGCAATTGCATTCAATCCTTCAAAAGAAGGTATGGGTGTACAAAAATCACTAGACCGTATGGTTGAGCTTTTCTTAAACAAAAGCTTAAAAGTACATCACCCACATTCTTTAGCGCACTTGCATTGCCCAACAATGGTAACAAGCCAAATCGCTGAAGTGCTCATTAACGCGACAAACCAATCGATGGACTCATGGGATCAAAGCCCTGCAGGTTCATTGATGGAAGTTCAGTTAATTGACTGGCTTCGCCAAAAAGTTGGCTATGGTGCAGGTCAAGCAGGTGTATTCACCTCTGGCGGTACGCAGTCTAACTTGATGGGCGTTTTGCTTGCACGTGATGCATGTATTGCTAAAAACTGGAAAGACGAAAACGGTAGACCGTGGTCTGTTCAGCGTGACGGCGTACCTGCGGAAGCAATGCGTAACGTCAAAGTGATCTGTTCTGAAAACGCACACTTCTCTGTGCAAAAGAACATGGCCATGATGGGTATGGGCTTCCAATCTGTAGTGACTGTTCCTGTAGATGCAAATGCACGCATGGACATGGATGCACTTGAGAAAACCATGGCGCACCTTCAAGCTGAAGGTAAAATCGTCGCATGTGTAGTTGCAACTGCGGGTACAACCGATGCAGGCGCAATTGACCCATTGAAAGAAGTTCGTGCAATCACCAACAAATATGGCGCGTGGATGCATATCGACGCAGCATGGGGCGGTGCACTGATTCTTTCAAATGACTATCGTTCAATGTTAGACGGTATTGAACTGTCTGACTCAGTAACGCTTGATTTCCATAAGCATTACTTCCAAACGATTTCATGTGGCGCATTCTTGCTGAAAGATGAAGCGAACTATCGTTTCATGCATTATGAAGCTGAGTACTTAAACTCTGCTTATGATGAAGAGCATGGCGTTCCGAACTTAGTGTCTAAGTCACTACAAACAACTCGCCGTTTTGATGCGTTGAAATTGTGGATGACAGTTGAAGCACTAGGTGAAGAGCTATACGGTTCGATGATCGATCACGGTGTAGGTCTTACACGTGATGTTGCAGATTATATTACTGCAACTGACGGTCTAGAAATGTTGGTTGATCCACAATTCGCCTCTGTATTGTTCCGTGTAATTCCTGAAGGTTACCCAACAGAATTACTCGATACACTTAACCAAAACGTGGCTGACGAATTGTTTGCACGTGGTGAAGCGAATATTGGTGTGACTAAAGTTGGTCAAGTTCAATCATTGAAAATGACGACTTTAAGCCCAGTAGCGACTTTAGATAACGTGAAGAATTTGCTTGCTCTTGTGCTTGCAGAAGCGGATCGTATCAAAGGTCCAATCGCTGAAGGTACATATACTCCTGCAATTGACTAATCATCATTTTGTAGGTGTAGAAGAAGGAGCTCATTTGAGCTCCTTTTTTTTAAATGAAAAGGCGCTTAATTTATTACATGGCCACAATTTTTCATTGAAAGATGATAGTTTACTGCGTAGGCAGATTGTTACTTTGAGGGATCAAAGTAACTAAAATCCTTCTCAGGGAAAAGGTACTTCCATGTGACCATTACCTTATAGTGACATCCCTGTCGCCAGTCGCGATAGTCATTGATGTTTATCATTTGATGAATGAGATACCACAATATTTATAACCAATATAAGGCTTGTAAAGGAGTTTCCCTCTCCTTGTAGGCATAGGTATCTACACATTTTTTATAAATTGAATGCGATCTGAGCAATCGCATTCAGCTCATCAGACGAATACTCTGACAACAACTGAAGAGTGTTCAATAGTATTGAAAGCCCTGCCAGTATGGCAG